>NZ_AQOK01000220.1:0-361 GCF_000364645.1 Xanthomonas sp. SHU 308
CCGCGCCAGCTGGACCACGCGGGCGCTGGTCGCCGCCGCGCTGCTGCAGGCGGTGGGCCTGGGCGTGCTGGGCATGCGCCTGTCCGCCGAGCACGAGCGCAGCACCGCCTACCGCACCCTCAGCGATGCCGCGCAGCCGCTGGCGGCCGACGCGATCCGGGTGGTGCCGGACGCGCGCATGACCCTGGCCGACTGGGACGCGCTGTTGCGCAAGCTGCAACTGCGGGTGATCGGCGGCCCCAACGCCGCCGGCGCCTACACCGTGGTGCCGACCCAGGCCGGGTCGCCGGCGCAGCCGCAGCGCAGCGTGCAGCAGTTGCGCGCCACCGCCGGCATCCGCCTGGCGGAGCCGATCGCCGCG
>NZ_AQOK01000221.1:0-4402 GCF_000364645.1 Xanthomonas sp. SHU 308
CGCCCGCCGCGCCGTCCGCGGGCGCGCCGCTGCCGCCGCCGCGCGTGCTGCAGATCCGCGGACTCGCCATCGGCACCGGCCTGCCCAAGATCATCGTGCCGATCACCGCGCACGACGCCGAGCAGGCGCTGGCGCAGGCGCAGCGCATCGCCGCCTCGCCCGATGCAGACCTGGCCGAGTGGCGCATCGACCTGATGGACGGCGCTACCGACGCGGCCGCGCTGGCGGCCCTGGGGCCGCGCCTGGCGCAGGCACTGCACGGCAAGCCGCTGCTGCTGACCTTCCGCACCAAGGCCGAGGGCGGTGCGGTGCCGCTCGACGATGCCGCCTACGGCGCGTTGTACGCGCGCCTGCTGGACGCGCGCTTCGCCGACCTGCTCGACGTGGAGATGTTCCGCGACCCGGCGGTGCTGCGGCGGCTGGTGGAGCATGCGCATCGGCAGGGCGTGTACGTGGTGATGTCCAGCCACGACTTCCACGCCACTCCCCCGGTGGCGGAGATCGTGGCGCGGCTGCAGCGGCAGCAGGCGCTGGGCGCCGACGTGCTGAAGATCGCGGTGATGCCGCGCGATCCGGGCGACGTGCTGCACCTGCTCGACGCCACCTGGCAGATGCGCCAGCGCAGCGGCCAGCCGTTGCTGACCATGGCGATGGGGCCGCTGGGCGCGGTGTCGCGGCTGTCCGGCGAGACCTTCGGGCAGAGCCTGACCTTCGGCATGCTCGGCACCGCCTCGGCGCCCGGGCAGATCGACGCGACGCGGTTGCGGCAGACGCTCCATGCGCTGCATGCCGCCGCGCCGCCCAAGTAATCCCGCGACGCTGCCGTCCTCGTTCGCCGTTCCTGCAGGAGTGTTGCCATGAGCCATGCCGCCGCCCCGCCCACCGCCCTCGTCCTGAATCGCATGAGCGGGTTCCAGTGGACGGCGATCGCGGTCTGCGTGCTGTTGAACATGCTCGACGGGTTCGACGTGATGGTGATGGCCTTCATCGCCCCGCACGTGTCGGAGGCCTGGCGTTTGTCCGGCAAGCTGCTGGGGATCGCGCTCAGCGCCGGGCTGGTGGGCATGGCGCTGGGCTCGCTGCTGCTGGCGCCGCTGGCCGACCGCTGGGGCCGGCGCAACATGATCCTGTGCTGCCTGGCGATCCTGACCGTCGGCATGGCCGCCTCGGCACTGGCGCAGGACATCTGGCAACTTGCGGCGCTGCGCGTGTTCACCGGCATCGGCATCGGCGGCATGCTCGCGGGCGTCGGCGTGATCACCGCCGAATACGCCAGCCCGAAGTGGCGCAGCACCGCAGTGGCCCTGCAGGCCACCGGCTATCCCATCGGCGCCACGCTGGGCGGGTTGATCGCCGCGATGCTGCTGGAACGCTGGGGCTGGCATGCGGCCTTCCTGTTCGGCGCACTCGCCTCGCTGCTGTGCATCCCGGTGGTGCTGGCGTTGCTGCCCGAATCGCTGGACTTCCTGCTCAGCCGGCGCCCGCCGGATGCGCTGGCGCGGCTCAACGCGCTGCTGACGCGCATGCGCGCACCGACCCTGGATGCGCTGCCGCCGCGGCCGCCGGTGCAGGAGAAGGCGGGCTACGCGGCGCTGTTCACCCCGCACCTGCGCCGCAACAGCGTGCTGATCGCGCTGGGCTTCTTCATGCACATGTTCGCCTTCTATTTCGTGCTGAGCTGGACGCCGAAACTGCTGGTACAAGCCGGGCTGTCGGCCGAGCAGGGCGTCACCGGCGGCGTGCTGCTGAACCTGGGCGGCATCGTCGGCGGCGCCTTGTTCGGCGGCCTGGCCGCACGTTTTCTGCTGCCGCGCTTGACCGCGGCCAGCTTCCTGATCGCCGCACTGGGGATGGCGGCGTTCGCCACGCTCGGCACGCAGTTGCAGCTGGCCTTCCCCGTGGCCTTCGTGATCGGCGCGGCGCTGTTCGGCTCGATGGCCGGCCTGTATGCGGTGGCGCCGATCGTGTTCGCGCCCACCGTGCGCACCACCGGCCTGGGCTGGGCGATCGGCATCGGCCGCGTCGGCGCGATCCTCTCGCCGATGACCGTCGGCGTGCTGGTCGACGCCGGCTGGCAGCCGGCCAATCTGTACTACGTGCTGGCGTTGCCGCTGCTGGTGGCCATTGCCGCGGTGCTGACGATGCGGCTGCAGCCGACGCGTTGAGGGCGGGGCGGCGCGGGCGCGGCTCCATTCCAGTCTTCGAGAGCAACGCGCTTTGCGGCGCGGCCTGGCCTGCGTCACCCGATCGGCGCCGTGTCCGGCGCCGTACCCCATATGTCGGCCAACCTGCGGCGCCTCGGTCGAGGCGCTGTGAGGTCCGCACATGCGGCGGCGATCCATTGCCGCCGCGCGCAGATGGCGCCGGTGCGCCGGATTCCTACTTGGCGTTCGGCAAGGCGTAGGCGATCACGTAGTCGCCGCGGTCCGGCGACTGCCGCGCGCCGCCGGCGGTGATCACGATGTACTGCTTGCCGGTCTTGGTCGACACGTAGGTCATCGGCCCGCCCTGGCTGCCCACCGGCAGCCGTGCCTTCCACAGTTCCTTGCCGGTGCCGCTGTCGAACGCACGCAGGTAGTAGTCCTGAGTGCCGGCGATGAACACCAGGCCGCTCTGCGTGGCCAGGGTGCCGCCCAGGGTCGGCATGCCGACCGGGATCGGCAGGTGCATCTTGAAGCCGAGCGGGCCGGTGTCCTGCACGGTGCCCACCGGGACCTGCCAGGCGATGCTTCGGGTCTTCAGGTCGATCGCGCTGAGCGTGCCGAACGGCGGCGCCTGGCAGGGGATGCCCAGCGCCGACAGGAAGCGGTTCTTGTTGACCGCGTACGGCGTGCCCTTCAGCGGCACCGCGCCCATGCCGGTGTTGACCGCCTCGCCACCGCTGGAGGCGGCGGCCTTCTCGGCCTTCTGCGGAATCATCTGCACCCACAGGCCCAGGCGCATGTCGTTGGCGAACACCACGTCGTGCACCGGGTCGACCGACAGCCCGCCCCAGTTCATGCCGCCCAGCGAGCCGGGGAAGCTCAGCGACACGTCGGTGCCGGGCGCGGTGTACAGACCCTCGTAGCGCATCTTCTTGAAGGCGATGCGGCACAGCATCTGGTCCAGCAGGGTGGCGCCCCACATGTCCGCTTCGCTCAGGTGCTTGGTGCCGATCTGCGGCATGCCCACCGACAGCGGCTGGGTCAGCGCATACGGTTCGCGGGGGATGTCGGCGGCCTTCACCGGCACCTCGCGGACCTCGGTCAGCGGCCTGCCGGTGGCGCGGTCGAGCACGTACAGCTGGCCGGCCTTGGTGCCGACGATCAGCGCCGGCACCTTGCGGCCGTCGGCCATCGGGAAGTCGATCAGGCTCGGCTGCATCGGCAGGTCGAAGTCCCACAGATCGTTGTGCACGGTCTGGTAGACCCATTTGACCTGGCCGGTGCTGGCGTCCAGCGCGGTGATCGAGGCGCCGAAGCGGTGGTCCAGCGCGCTGCGCTCGGCACCGTACAGGTCGGTGGACGGGCTGCCCATCGGCAGGAACACCGTGTTGGAGGCGGCGTCGTAGGACATCGGCGCCCACACGTTCGGCGTGCTGCGCACGTAGGTCTTGCCCGGCGCCGGCGGCTGCGTGTCCTGCGGATTGCCCGGATCGAAGGCCCAGCGCTGCGCGCCGGTGATCACGTCGAAGCCGCGGATCACGCCGCCGGGCATGTCGGCCTGCACGTTGTCGGCGACGCGGCCGCCCACCACCACCGTGGTCCCGGCCACGGTCGGCGCCGAGGTCAACTGGTAGAACGGATCGGGTGCGGCGCCGAGGCCGGCCTTCAGGTCGACCTGGCCGTTCTGGCCGAAGCTGCTGCAGAACGCGCCGGTGTCCGCGTCCAGCGCGATCAGCCGCGCATCGATGGTGTTGGTCAGCACGCGGCGCCGGCAGTTGGCGCCGGCCGGCAGCACCGCCGCCGCCACCGGCGAGGCGTTGGCCGCGCTGGGCTGGGCCAGCGGCGCATCGGCATCGAAGTAGGCCAGGCCGCGGCAGCGCTGCCAGACCGAGGACTGCGCGTTGATCTCGTGCTTCCACAGCTGCCGGCCGCTGCTGGCGTCCAGCGCGATGACGTTGTTGTGCGGGGTGCACACGTACAGCGTCTCGCCGATCTGCAGTGGGGTGGTCTGGTCTTCGGCGCCGTTGCCGTCGCTGATTGCGATGTCGCCGGTGCGGTAGGTCCAGGCCACCTGCAACTGGCCGACGTTGCCGCGGCCGATCTGGTCCAGCGCGGCGAAGCGGCTGCCGCCGGCGGTGTTGCCGTAGTGGCTCCAGTCGCGCTGCGCCTGCGCCGGGGTCACCGGCACCGGTGCCGGGCCGGGGCCGCTGGCGGCCACCGGCGGATGCGGCACGAACATGCCGGCCAGGCCGCCGGCG
>NZ_AQOK01000222.1:2500-5794 GCF_000364645.1 Xanthomonas sp. SHU 308
ATGCCTTGGCGGTCAGAGGCGATGAAGGACGTGGCAGCCTGCGAAAAGTGTCGGGGAGCTGGCAACAAGCTTTGATCCGGCAATGTCCGAATGGGGAAACCCACTGCTTCGGCAGTATCCTGCAGTGAATACATAGCTGCTGGAAGCGAACCCGGTGAACTGAAATATCTAAGTAACCGGAGGAAAAGAAATCAACCGAGATTCCCTAAGTAGTGACGAGCGAACGGGGACTAGCCCTTAAGCTGGTATGGTTTTAGAAAAACAACCTGGAAAGGTTGGCCATAGAAGGTGATAGCCCTGTATTTGAAAGGGCCATACCAGTGAAGACGAGTAGGGCGGGGCACGTGAAACCCTGTCTGAACATGGGGGGACCATCCTCCAAGGCTAAATACTCCTGACCGACCGATAGTGAACCAGTACCGTGAGGGAAAGGCGAAAAGAACCCCGGAGAGGGGAGTGAAATAGATCCTGAAACCGTGTGCGTACAAGCAGTAGGAGCTCGCAAGAGTGACTGCGTACCTTTTGTATAATGGGTCAGCGACTTACTGTTCGTGGCAAGCTTAACCGTATAGGGGAGGCGAAGGGAAACCGAGTCTGATAAGGGCGCATAGTCGCGGGCAGTAGACCCGAAACCGGGTGATCTAGTCATGCCCAGGGTGAAGGTCAGGTAACACTGACTGGAGGCCCGAACCCACTCCCGTTGCAAAGGTAGGGGATGAGGTGTGATTAGGAGTGAAAAGCTAATCGAACCCGGAGATAGCTGGTTCTCCTCGAAAGCTATTTAGGTAGCGCCTCATATGTATCCTCTCGGGGGTAGAGCACTGTTATGGCTAGGGGGTCATCGCGACTTACCAAACCATTGCAAACTCCGAATACCGAGACGGACTGTATGGGAGACACACGGCGGGTGCTAACGTCCGTCGTGAAAAGGGAAACAACCCAGACCCACAGCTAAGGTCCCAAATTCACTGCTAAGTGGAAAACGATGTGGAAAGGCATAGACAGCCAGGAGGTTGGCTTAGAAGCAGCCACCCTTTAAAGAAAGCGTAATAGCTCACTGGTCGAGTCGGTCTGCGCGGAAGATTTAACGGGGCTAAGCAGTGAACCGAAGCTTGGGGTGCATCGCGATAAGCGATGCGCGGTAGAGGAGCGTTCCGTAAGCCTGCGAAGGTGGATTGAGAAGTCTGCTGGAGGTATCGGAAGTGCGAATGCTGACATGAGTAACGACAATGCGGGTGAAAAACCCGCACGCCGAAAGCCCAAGGTTTCCTTGCGCAACGTTAATCGGCGCAGGGTGAGTCGGCCCCTAAGGCGAGGGCGAAAGCCGTAGTCGATGGGAAGCAGGTTAATATTCCTGCACCTCGCGTAAGTGCGATGGAGGGACGGAGAAGGTTAGGTGTACCGGGCGTTGGTTGTCCCGGGGAAAGGCGGTAGGTTTGGATCTTTGGCAAATCCGGGATCCTTTAAGACCGAGCACCGAGACGAGTCTTTTAGACGAAGTCACTGATACCACGCTTCCAGGAAAAGCTCCTAAGCTTCAGCTTACGCAGACCGTACCGTAAACCGACACAGGTGGGTAGGATGAGAATTCTCAGGCGCTTGAGAGAACTCGGGTGAAGGAACTAGGCAACATGGCACCGTAACTTCGGGAGAAGGTGCACCCTTTTTGGTGGCTCGTGCGAGCTATAGCTGAAGAGGGTCGCAGAAACCAGGCCGCTGCGACTGTTTATCAAAAACACAGCACTCTGCAAACACGAAAGTGGACGTATAGGGTGTGACGCCTGCCCGGTGCTGGAAGGTTAATTGATGGGGTCAGCCGCAAGGCGAAGCTCTTGATCGAAGCCCCAGTAAACGGCGGCCGTAACTATAACGGTCCTAAGGTAGCGAAATTCCTTGTCGGGTAAGTTCCGACCTGCACGAATGGCGTAACGACAGCGGCGCTGTCTCCACCCGAGACTCAGTGAAATTGAAATCGCTGTGAAGATGCAGCGTTCCCGTGGCAAGACGGAAAGACCCCGTGAACCTTTACTATAGCTTTACACTGAACGTTGAGTTCGTCTGTGTAGGATAGGTGGGAGGCTATGAAACTGTGGCGCTAGCTGCAGTGGAGCCATCCTTGAAATACCACCCTGTCGTGCTTGACGTTCTAACCTAGGTCCGTAATCCGGATCGGGGACCGTGTATGGTGGGTAGTTTGACTGGGGCGGTCTCCTCCTAAAGAGTAACGGAGGAGCACGAAGGTACGCTCAGCGCGGTCGGACATCGCGCACTGTGTGCAAAGGCATAAGCGTGCTTGACTGCAAGATCGACGGATCAAGCAGGTACGAAAGTAGGTCTTAGTGATCCGGTGGTTCTGTATGGAAGGGCCATCGCTCAACGGATAAAAGGTACTCCGGGGATAACAGGCTGATACCGCCCAAGAGTTCATATCGACGGCGGTGTTTGGCACCTCGATGTCGGCTCATCACATCCTGGGGCTGTAGTCGGTCCCAAGGGTATGGCTGTTCGCCATTTAAAGTGGTACGCGAGCTGGGTTCAGAACGTCGTGAGACAGTTCGGTCCCTATCTGCCATGGGCGTTGGAGATTTGAGAGGGGCTGCTCCTAGTACGAGAGGACCGGAGTGGACGAACCTCTGGTGTTCCGGTTGTCACGCCAGTGGCATTGCCGGGTAGCTATGTTCGGAAGCGATAACCGCTGAAAGCATCTAAGCGGGAAGCGCGCCTCAAGATGAGATCTCCCGGGACACAAGTCCCCTAAAGGAACCATGTAGACTACGTGGTTGATAGGTCAGGTGTGTAAGTGCAGCAATGCATTGAGCTAACTGATACTAATGATCCGTGCGGCTTGACCATATAACCTCAAGATGCTTCCTCATAAGCATCCCTTAGCGCGACACACGTCGATCGCTCTCACTCGCTCGCTACATCACACCCCATGAGAGGCTGGCGCCCTTGCCGTCCTCGGTCCAACAACCGAGAACACGCACGCGGCGACACTCCAACCGTCTCCCTGGTGAAATTAGCGCTGTGGAACCACCCGATCCCATCCCGAACTCGGAAGTGAAACGCAGCTGCGCCGATGGTAGTGTGGCTCAAGCCATGCGAGAGTAGGTCATCGCCAGGGGCTTTACCCCAAATCCCCGTCCCACTAGGACGGGGATTTTTTATTGCGCGGGCGAAAAACCAACACGACGCGCCCAGGCGATGGAAGGCCGGGCGCACGCCCCGCGGCGACATGCCGCCCAGGGGCTGCGCGCCGTACCCTCACCCCAACCCCTCTCCCGGCGGGAGAGG
>NZ_AQOK01000223.1:0-12440 GCF_000364645.1 Xanthomonas sp. SHU 308
TGGCTGCCGCGACGCGGCGGACGCTGGCCGCCCGGACGCTCGTCCGGCGGGTTGTTGTTGCCCCAGCGGATCGGCGTGACCGGCTCGAAGCCCGGCACGTCGCGGATGTCCATCTCGCGCTTGAGCATGCGTGCGATCGCGCGCAGCAGCTTGGCCTCGTCCTGTGCCACCAGCGAAATTGCTTCACCGGTCGAACCGTTGCGGCCGGTGCGGCCGATGCGGTGCACGTAGTCCTCGGCGACCATCGGCAGGTCGTAGTTGATGACCTTGGGCAACTGGTCGATGTCGATGCCGCGCGCGGCGATGTCGGTCGCCACCAGCACGGTGATGCGGCCGGCCTTGAAGTCGCTCAATGCGCGCAGGCGCTGGCCCTGGCTCTTGTTGCCATGGATCGCCGCGGTCTTCAACCCGGACTTGTCCAGGAACATGGTCAGCTTGTCGGCACCGTGCTTGGTGCGGGCGAACACCAGGGTCTGCTTGCGCGAGTCGGCGGCCAGCAGGTGCAGCAGCAGTTCGCGCTTGCGCGCACCGTCCACCGGATGCACGCGGTGGGTGATGGTGTCGGCCACGGTGTTGCTCGGGGTGGCCTGGATTTCCTGCGGGTCGTGCATGAACTCGCGGGCCAGCTGCTTGATGCCTTCCTCGAAGGTGGCCGAGAACAGCAGGGTCTGCCGGTTCTGCTTGGGCAGCTTGGCGAGGATGCGCTTGATCGACGGCAGGAAGCCCATGTCGAGCATGCGGTCGGCTTCGTCCAGCACCAGGATCTCGATGCCCGACAGGTCCACGCTGCGGCGCTCGAGGTGGTCGAGCAGGCGGCCCGGGCAGGCGATCAGCAGGTCCACGCCGCGGCGCAGCGCGTCGAGCTGGTTGCCCATGCCCACGCCGCCGTAGATGGTGGTGCTGGGGATGCGCAGGTACTTGCTGTAGCCGCGCAGGCTGTCGTGGACCTGGGTGGCCAGTTCGCGGGTCGGGGTCAGGATCAGCGCGCGCGGCTTGCGCGGGCCGGGGCCCACCGACTGCGGCGAAGTGCCCAGGTGCTGCAGCAGCGGCAGGCCGAACGCGGCGGTCTTGCCGGTGCCGGTCTGCGCGCCGGCCATCAGGTCATGGCCTTCCAGGGCGACGGGAATGGCCTGTGCCTGGATCGGGGTGGGGGTTTCGTAGCCCTGCTCGGCCAACGCGCGCAGCAGGAAGGGCGCAAGGCCCAGGGATTCGAACGACATGAGGATGCTCCGGATAACGCGCCGACGCCGGGACGGACCCGGCGCGCAGGCGCAAGTAGGTGAGGCTCGGAGCGTTCCCGTGAACCGCGCTGCGAGAGGGTGGATCAACCCGCAGCGCGAGGCTGGGGTTCGTCGGCACCACGAAAGGCGTCGGGCGGGGCGGGCGAGTCGGATCGTTGCGATCCTGGCCTCGCCGGCGGTCCCTGAGGGAAACGGACGGCCGCATGCAGACCGAGATAGTGTACCTGAATTGGCGCGCTGCACAAAATGCGGGTCCGTTTCAGTTGAAACCAAGCCGCCGTCTGGCCGTACAATCGCCGGCTCAGCCCCCAGCACTGGACGGACATGAAGCTAGGTTCCCTGAAGGAAGGCGGTCGCGACGGCACCCTGATCGTCGTGTCCCGCGATCTGACCCGCGCCGTGCGCGCCACCGGCATCGCGCCGACCCTGCAGCGCGCGCTGGAGGACTGGAGCAACCTCGCCCCGCGCCTGAACGCGCTGTCCGAGTCGCTCAACGACGGCAGCGCCGACGGCCAGTTCGACCTGGACATGGCCGCGCTGGCGGCACCGCTGCCGCGCGCCTACGAGTTCCTCGACGGCAGCGCCTACCTGCCGCACGTCGAGCGCGTGCGCCGCGCGCGCGGCGCCGAGGTGCCGGAGAGCTTCTACACCGACCCGCTGATGTACCAGGCGGTCAGCGCCGGCTTCTACGGCCCGCGCGATGCGGTCAAGGTGGTCAGCGAGGACTACGGCATCGACCTGGAAGCCGAGATCGTGGTGGTCACCGACGACGTGCCGATGGCGGTCAGCCCGGCGCAGGCCGCCGCGCACATCCAGTTGATCGGCCTGGTCAACGACGTGTCGCTGCGCAACCTGATTCCGCCGGAACTGGCCAAGGGCTTCGGCTTCGTGCAGTCCAAGCCGCGTTCGGCGCTGTCGCCGGTGTTCGTCACTCCCGACGAACTGGGCGAGGCCTGGCAGGGCAACAAGGTGCACCTGCCGCTGCTGACCCACATCAACGGCGCCTGGTTCGGCGCGCCGGAGGCGGGCGAGGACATGCAGTTCGATTTCGCGCAACTGGTCGCGCACGCGGCCAAGACCCGGCCGCTGGCGGCGGGCGCGGTGGTCGGCTCGGGCACCATCGCCAACCAGGACACCACGCGTGGTGCCTCCTGCTTCGCCGAACAGCGCACCGTGGAAACCCTGCGCGACGGCAAGCCGAGCACGCCGTACATGTCCTTCGGCGACGTGGTGCGGATCGAGATGCTGGACCGTGACGGAGTGAGCATCTTCGGCGCGATCGAGCAGCGCATCGAGCAGGCGCCGCTGCCCTGACCCGGCCGGCGGCGGTGCCGGGGCGACCGGCGGCGCCGCAGCCCGGGTGTCCACCGGTATCGTTGTCGATTGCGCAGACGGAGGCGGGCATGGACGAGGCACTGCAGCTCTACACCTACTGGCGCTCCAGCGCCGCGTACCGGGTGCGCATCGGGCTGGAGCTCAAGCGCCTGGCCTATCAATCGCTGCCGGTGCACCTGGTGCGCGACGGCGGACAGCAGCACTCGCCGGAATATGCGCGGTTGAACCCGCAGGAACTGGTGCCGACCCTGTGCCACGAGGGCCAGCCGATCCGCCAATCGCTGGCGATCCTGGAGTATCTGGACGAGCGCTGGCCGGAGCCGCCGCTGCTGCCGGACGCGTCGATCGATCGCGCCCGCGTGCGCGGCCTGGCGCAACTGATCGCCTGCGACATCCACCCGCTCAACAACCTGCGCGTGACGCAGTTCTTCGAGAGCGCCTGGAACGTGCCGCAACCCGAGCGCGAAGAGTGGATGCGGCACTGGATGCAGACCGGCTTCGATGCGCTGGAGCAGTTGCTGGCCGAGTCGCCCGACACCGGACGCTTCTGCCACGGCGAGCAGCCGGGCCTGGCCGACTGCTGCCTGGTGCCGCAGCTCTACAACGCGCGCCGCTTCGGCGTGGATCTGCAGGCCTACCCGACCCTGGAGCGGATCGAGCGCGCCTGCCTGGCGCTGCCGGCATTCGACGCGGCGCGCCCGGAACGCCAGCCCGACGCGCAGTAAGCTGGGACTATCGTCGCAGGAGCGGCTTCAGCCGCGACCGGGCATCCGCTGCTGCCAGTCGGCCACCAGCCCCTGCCGCACCGGTGAGCATGAGGATGTGGGAGGGGCTTCAGTCCCGACGCGCAGTTGCGTGGAAGTGGCGTTTGCCCGCGCAAGGGCGACCCGCGGCGACCGCCGCTGGACCTACGGTCCGCCGTTCCCGCCGTCGCTGCGGGGCCAGTGCGACCAGGCGGCTGCGAAACGCCCGGTCGCGGCTGAAGCTGCGCCTACGACAACACGGCGACGCCTCAGACGAAGCCGTGGGTGATCCGCGGCGCGGCGCTGGGGCCGCTGTCGTAGTCGGCGTAGGGATCGTGCTCGCCGCTGCCGCCTTCGGACAGGCGGAACTTCAGGGCCAGGCCGTCGCGCGAGTCGGCCGCGCGCAGCGCTTCCTCCTGCTCGATCTGGCCCTGCTTGACCATGCGGAACAGGCACTGATCGAAGGTCTCCATGCCTTCCTCCAGCGACTCCTCCATCGCCTGCTTGATCTCGTGGACCTGGCCGCGGCGCAGCAGGTCGCGGATCATCGGCGTGTTCAGCAGCACTTCCGAGGCCGGCCGGCGGCGGCCACTGCTGTCCTTGACCAGGCGCTGCGAGATCACCGCGCGCAGGTTCAGCGACAGGTTCATCAGCACGTTCTTGTGCGCGCTCTCGGGGAAGAAGTTGAGGATGCGCTCGATGGTCTGGTCGGCGTTGTTGGAGTGCAGGGTGGCCAGGCACAGATGTCCGGTCTCGGCGAAGGCGATGGCGGCCTCCATGGTTTCCGCGTCCAGGATCTCGCCGATCAGGATCACGTCCGGCGCCTCGCGCATCGCGTTCTTCAGCGCGTTGTGAAAGGCGTGGGTGTCCAGGCCGACCTCGCGCTGGTTGACGATGGACATCTTGTGCTTGTGCAGGTACTCGATCGGGTCCTCGATGGTGAGGATGTGCCCGGTGGTGGTGCTGTTGCGGTAGTCGATCATCGACGCCAGCGAGGTGGACTTGCCCGAGCCGGTCGAGCCGACCACCAGGACCAGCCCGCGCGGGGTCATGATCACGTCCTTGAGCACCTGCGGCAGGTGCAGCTCCTCGATGCTGGGGATCTTGCTGCGGATCGCGCGGATCACCATGCCGACCTCGCCGCGCTGCTTGAACACGTTGACGCGGAAGCGCCCGGCGTCCTGCAGGGCGATGGCCATGTTCAATTCCAGCTCCCGCTCGAACTGCGGCACCTGGCCCTCGTCCATCAACGAGTAGGCGATCTTCTTGACCATGCCCGGCGGCAGGCCGGTGGCGCCGAGCGGATACAGCTTGCCTTCGATCTTGATATAGACCGGTGCCCCTGTGGTCAGGAACATGTCCGAGGCGTTCTTTTCGGTCATCAGCTTCAGGAAATAGCCGATATCCATGCGCAATGGTTCCCCAACGATCCGCAATCGCCCGTTGCAAGCGCGCCACAGGCTTCCGACAATGGCCGTGACCGACGTCTCCGTCCACGGCCCCCCTAGATGAAAACTAGCTTCGCACACTTCCGTTGTCAGCAGTATGTGATGGCCTGCGCATTGGTGTTGTTCGCCGCGCCGGCCGCGTTCGCCCAGGTGGCTTCGCCGGAGTTGCTGTCCGCGCAGCAGGCGGTGCAGCGTGCGGTCCAGGCCGATGCCGACCAGTACGCGCCGGACCTGCTGGCCAGTGCCCGCCAGGGCCTGGAACAGGCGCAACAGGCCGCGCTCGACCGCCGCCAGCGCAAGACCGCACCACAGCTGGCCCTGCGCGTGGCGGCCGATGCCGACCTGGCCCGCGCGCGCAGCGAGGAGGCGGTGGCCAATGCACAGTTGAAGCAGCGCCAGGCCGAGGTGGCCCAGCTGCAACAGACCCTGGGCACCGGGGAGGGCCGCCCATGAGCCGCCCCCTGTACGGAATGCGCCGCCTGGCTCTGCTGGCGTTGCTGCTGGCGCCGCTTGGCGCGATGGCCGCCGACGACCCGGAACTGGCCGTGCTCAACCAGCGCCTGGTGGCGCTGCAGGCCGATCCGCTGAACGCCGATGTCGCCGCCTACGAACGCCTGCAGGCGCAGCAGGCGGTGGCCAACTTCGCCAACGCCAAGCGCAAGGAGCGCGACGAAGCGCGCTACCTGGCCGAGCGCCGGGTCGAGATCGCCGAAACCATGGCCCGTGCCGAGATCGCCCGTCGTCAGGTCGACCAGTTGGAGAAGACTCGCAGCGACCTGCTGATCGAGGCCAGCCGCCGCGAGGCCGCGCGAGCCCGGCAGGAGGCCGAGCGCCTGCGCGTGCAGGCGCAGATCCAAGCCGAGGAGGCCGAGAGCCTGCGCCAGGCCGCCGAGGCCGAGCAGGCCGCACGGGCGGATGCGGATGCGGCGCTGGCCAGCGTCGCCGGTCAGCAGACCGCCAAGCTCAGCGCCGCGCAGCAGAAGTCGGCCAAGCTGGCGCGCGAGGAGGCCGAGCTGGTCGCCGGCACCAAGCTGCCGGCCTCGCGCTTCGAGACGCGCGGCGAGGTCTTCACCTTCTCCGGCGCGGCCTTCGGCGCCGGCAAGGCGGCACTGTCGGGCGATGCCACCAACCAGGCCAAGGCCCTGTCGCAGTACCTGCAGATCAGCAAGGGCAAGGTGCGGATCGAGGCCTACGACACCGACGCCGGGGTGGCGCAGAAGCGCGCCGATGCCCTGCGCGCGGCCCTGGTCAGCGGCGGCGTCGCCGCCAACCGGGTGCAGGCGGTCGGCAAGAAGGGGGCCTCGACCAAGGCCCGTTCGGCCGAAGTTGTGATCGCGCCCTAAGTGCGTCGTGTCCTGCGCCCGGGCGTTTAACGGGGTTTTTCCCTGGGCCTGAGCGCCGAGCAACTGAATGCGGCAAAGCGGGCCTGCTTCTCTTGTCCGCGGCGGTGGGGAGGCGTAGGGTCGGTACTCCAGGTGGCACTCCCGCCGCCTGGTGCCAACGGAGGAGTTCGAGCCGATGACGCAGTGGCGCGCACCGCAATCCGACGTCGCAGGAACCGCGGTTCCAGGCGTTGCAGCGGTGCAGCCGGCGGCTCGCGCGCTTCCGCTCCCAGGCAACGCCCCGTGCCGCAGCGGCCGGGGCGTTCTTGTTTCTAGCTGAAGGAGGCTATTCCTATGTTCGAAGGGCAACCGCAGACCGAAATCGACGCGTTGATCAAGTCCGATCCGGAGTTCAAGCAGCTCTACCAGCGCCACAAGACCTTGGACAAGAAGTGCATGGACGCCGAGCTCGGCGTGCTGCCGATCGACGATGTCACCCTGGCGCAGATGAAGCGCGAAAAGCTCGCCGCCAAGGAAAAGCTGCTGCGCCTTTACGAGCAGAAGCCGCACTGACCGTACTATTCCCTCTTGTCGCGGGCGGTGGCTGGCCTCCTCGTCGGCTTGCCACCGTCCGCGTCATCCCCTCCGAAAGCCGCGACCGCGGCTTTTTTCGTCCCTGCGGCGCGCATTCTCTGACTTTCCCTCCCCGAGCGCGGATAATGCCCGGTCCAGCCGCTGCCGCGGCGCGACGCATTCGGACCCGATGGCCATTCACTCCTCCGTACTCGATCTGATCGGCGACACCCCCATCGTCAAGGCCAGCAAGCTCGACACCGGGGTGTGCGAGCTGTACCTGAAGCTGGAGAGCGCCAATCCCGGCGGCTCGATCAAGGATCGGATCGGCCTGTCGATGATCGAGGCGGCCGAGCACCGCGGCGATCTCAAGCCCGGCGCGGTGTTGGTCGAGGGCACCGCCGGCAACACCGGCATCGGCCTGGCCCTGGTCGCCCAGCAGAAGGGCTACAAGCTGATCCTGGTGGTGCCGGACAAGATGAGCCGGGAAAAGATCTTCAACCTCAAGGCGATGGGCGCCGAGGTGGTGCTGACCCGCTCGGACGTGGCCAAGGGCCACCCCGAGTACTACCAGGACCTGGCTGCGCGCATCGCCGCCGAGACCCCGGGCGCCTACTTCATCAACCAGTTCGGCAACCCCGACAACCCGGCCGCGCACGAGTTCGGCACCGGCCCGGAGATCCTGCGGCAGATGGACGGCCGGCTGGACGCGATCGTGTTCGGCTGCGGCAGCTCCGGCACCATGACCGGCCTGTCGCGCGCTTTCGCCGCCGCCTCGCCGCATACCGAACTGGTGCTGGCCGACCCGGTCGGCTCGATCCTGACCGAGTACATCGAGCAGGGCACGGTCAGCGAGAAGTCCGGCAGCTGGCTGGTGGAGGGCATCGGCGAGGACTTCCTGCCGGCGATCTCCGATTTCAGCCGGGTCAAGAAGGCCTATTCGATCAGCGATGCCGAGAGCTTCCACACCGCGCGCGAACTGCTGGCCAAGGAGGGCATCCTCGGCGGTTCCTCCACCGGCACCCTGCTGGCGGCGGCGCTGAAGTACTGCCGCGCGCAGACCGAACCCAAGCGGGTGCTGGTGTTCGTCTGCGACACCGGCAACAAGTACCTGTCGAAGATGTACAACGACTACTGGATGCTGGACAACGGCTTCCTGGAGCGCCCGCAGCACGGCGACCTGCGCGACCTGATCCTGCGCCCCTACAGCCAGCGCGACACGGTGGTGGTCGGCCCCAAGGATCTGCTGACCACTGCCTATCAGCGCATGAAGCTGTACGACGTGTCGCAGCTGCCGGTCATGGAAGGCGATCAACTGGTCGGCATCGTCGACGAAAGCGACGTCTTATTGCATGTATACGGCGATGAGGCGCGGTTCCGCGACCCCGTGGCCACGGCCATGGTCAGCAAGCTCGACCGGCTGGACGTCAAATCGCCGATCGAGGCCCTGCTGCCGGTGTTCGACCGTGGCCAGGTCGCTATCGTGATGAACGAGGGCGCCTTCCTCGGCCTGATCACCCGGATCGACCTGCTCAACTATCTGCGCCGCCGGGTGCAGTAATCCCTGCGGTCGGCGCGGCCCCGCTGCATGGGGCCGTTCAGACCGCACTGCTAGAATCACGCCCCTTTTCCGGTAACCCTTCATGACGGACAACACGTCGAACCCCCATGGCGACGGCCCCGCGCTGGCGCTGGCGACCCTGGCCATCCATGGCGGACAGCACCCGGACCCGTCCACCGGCGCGGTGATGCCGCCGATCTACGCGACCTCCACCTACGCCCAGTCCAGCCCCGGCGAACACCAGGGCTTCGAGTATTCGCGCACCCACAACCCGACCCGCTTCGCCTACGAGCGCTGCGTGGCGGCCCTGGAAGGCGGCAGCCGCGGCTTCGCCTTCGCCTCGGGCATGGCCGCGACGGCCACGGTGATCGAACTGCTGGACAGCGGCAGCCACGTCATTGCGATGGACGACCTGTACGGCGGCAGCTACCGCCTGTTCGAGCGGGTGCGCAAGCGCACCGCCGCGCTGGAGTTCGGCTTCGTCGACCTGACCGACCCGGCCGCGTTCGAGGCGGCGATCCGCCCGACCACGAAGATGGTGTGGATCGAGACCCCGACCAATCCGATGCTGAAGATCGTCGATATCGCCGCGATCGCCGCGATCGCGCGCAAGCACGGCCTGCTGGTGGTGGTCGACAACACCTTCGCCTCGCCGCTGCTGCAGCGGCCGCTGGCGCTGGGCGCGGACATCGTGGTGCATTCGGCGACCAAGTATCTCAACGGCCACTCGGACATGGTCGGCGGCATGGCCGTGGTCGGCGACAATGCCGAGCTGGCCGAGCAATTGGCCTTCCTGCAGAACTCGGTGGGCGGCGTGCAGGGCCCGTTCGACAGCTTCCTGGCCCTGCGCGGCCTGAAGACTCTGCCGCTGCGCATGCGCGCGCACTGCGACAACGCCCTGGCGCTGGCGCAGTGGCTGGAGACGCACCCGGCGGTGGAGAAAGTGATCTACCCGGGCCTGCCCTCGCACCCGCAGCACGCCCTGGCCGGCCGGCAGATGAGCGGCTACGGCGGCATCGTCTCGATCGTGCTCAAGGGCGGCTTCGACGCGGCCAAGCGCTTCTGCGAGCGTACCCGCCTGTTCACCCTGGCCGAGTCGCTGGGCGGCGTGGAGAGCCTGGTCAACCATCCTGCGGTGATGACCCATGCTTCGGTGCCGGTCGCACGCCGCGAGCAGCTCGGCATCAGCGATGCGCTGGTGCGGTTGAGCGTGGGGGTGGAGGATGTGGGGGATTTGCGTGGGGATTTGGACAGGGCGTTGGCACAAGGGCTGTCCGTATGACGATCCTTTCGGTTTTCGGCAAACATCGCTCGCTTGCCTTCGAACTCACCCGGCGCGAGGTGCTGGGCAAGTACCGCGGAGCGACCTTTGGACTGCTTTGGTCGTTGATCAGTCCGTTCTTGATGCTGTTGATCTATACACTCGCCTTTGGCTTCATTATGAAGAGCCGTTGGCCTGGTACCACAGGATCAACTTCTGAGTTCGCATTGATTCTGTTCGCAGGTTTAACGGTTCACGGATTCTTTGCTGAGTGCTTCACCCGCTCGCCTCAACTCATCGTGGCAAACACCGCTTACGTCAAGCGCGTTGTATTTCCGCTGGATGTGCTGGTGTGGAGCATGGCGTTCTCCGGCCTGTTCCATCTGGCGATGAACATGATTGTGCTTTTGGTGTTGCAGGCGGTCTGGGGAACTGGTGTGTCGCCGACTGCTTTACTGCTGCCGCTGGTGCTTGTGCCACTGGTCGTGATGACCGTTGGAGTATGTTGGCTCGTATCTGCTCTAGGTGTGTACTTGCGAGACATCGGCCAGGTTACAGGTGTGCTCGCAACTGCGATGCTGTTTCTGTCTTCGGCCATCATTCCGCTCAACTCCGTGCCGATGACCTATCGTTGGGTGTTCGAGATTAATCCTTTGACATTCATCATCGATCAGGTGCGCGAGGTGGTGATCTGGGGCCACATGCCGGATTGGACCGGGCTGGCTTTGTACTTGATAGCGTCAAGCGCCTTCGCATTTCTGGCGCATACCCTGTTCAGGAAGATGCGTGGAGGGTTTGCCGATGTCCTCTGACGACTCTTTCGATCCGCAACACATGGCCGTCTCCGTTGCGGGAGTCGGCAAGGCGTATCACATGTATGAGCGCCCCTCGCACCGTCTCTGGCAAGGGCTGTTCGGTAAGCGCAAATCGTTCTACCGTGACTACTGGGCGATCCGTGGCGTAGATTTCCAGGTTCGCAAGGGGCAGACAGTCGGTATTGTCGGACGCAATGGGTCAGGCAAGTCCACGTTGTTGCAGATCATCGCTGGCACGCTTACGCCGACCGAAGGACAGGTCAAGGTGAACGGAAAGGTGGCGGCACTGCTTGAACTGGGCAGTGGCTTCAACCCCGAGTTTACGGGGCGTGAGAACGTTTATCTTAACGCCGCGATTCTCGGCCTGAGCCGCGATCAAGTTGAGACGCGCATGGCCAGCATCCTTGCCTTCGCCGACATTGGCGAATTCATCGATCAGCCGGTGCGCAGCTATTCGAGCGGCATGGCTGTACGCCTCGCGTTCGCCGTGATCGTGCACGTGGATGCCGACATATTGATCATCGACGAGGCGCTCGCGGTGGGGGACGCGTTCTTTTCGCAAAAATGCATGCGCTTTCTGCGCGAGTTCCAGAAAAGCGGCACGCTGCTATTCGTCAGCCACGACGCCGCCGCTGTCACCAACCTCTGCGAGTACGCGGTTTGGCTGGACCATGGGCAGATGCGCATGGTGGGCACCTCACAGGAGGTTGTCGAAGCCTACATGACCGAGCAGCACGTGGCCGGCCGGCGCGAAATCGCCGGCGAAAAGCTGGTGGTGTCTTCGGGCGGCGAGCGCAGGGAGTTGGCAGACATGCCGGATTTCCGCCTGCATGCTCTGCTTGCGGAAGGCTGCACCAACCGCATGGCGGTGTTCGAGTTCGATCCCGACCGGACCGGTACCGAGTTCGGTGCGCAGGGTGCGCGGATCGTGGACGTGGCATTGCGGGACGACAACGGCGGCCGGTTGGTGATGGTGCAGGGCGGCGAGGTGGTAACGTTGCGCATCGAGGTCGAACTGCAACAGGCTCTGGGCGACCTGATCGCCGGGTTTTACGTCAAGGATAGGCTTGGGCAGAGGCTTTTCGGCGACAACACCTATTTCGCCTGCCGTGGTATGGAACTGAGCGGCAAGACCGGGGATCGCCTGTCCGCCTCGTTCAAGTTTCGTATGCCGATCCTGCCCTCCGGTTCGTACATGATCGACGCTGCTGTTGCCTCCGGCGACCAGAATGACCACGTGCAGCATCATTGGATCTACGACGCGCTGGAGTTCCGCGCACTGGACGAAACCATGCGCTTCGGGCTGGTTGGCCTGCCGATGATGGCGATTGACGCAAAGATTGAGGCTAAATGATGGAATTTACCGGCGAGCGCTTCGTTCCGACCGAATCTGGTGAACTGGCCTATGAGCATTGGCATCGTTATGCTTGGTGCCAGGAGCTTGCACGCGGGCGTCGCGTCTTGGACGTGGCCTGCGGCGAGGGCTACGGTTCGGCACTGCTCGCGGACGTGGCGGAGGCCGTGGATGGAGTTGACATCGCCGTTGAAGCGGTGAGTAGCGCACGGTCCACATATGGTACTCGCGCAAACCTGCGCTTCCATGAAGCCAGCGCCACCCGGCTTCCCTTCGCTAACGCTTCGTTCGACTTGGTAATCTCGTTCGAGACGGTCGAACATCTGCTCGAGCAAGAGCAGATGCTGGAAGAATTGCGGCGCGTGCTCAGGCCAGATGGCATTCTGGTAATTTCCTCGCCCAATCGCCCGATTTATTCCGATGCTCGTAACTATCGCAACGAATTCCACGTCCGCGAACTCGACTTTGAGGAGTTTTCCGCCTTGCTGGGCCGGCAGTTCCCGGCTGTAGATTTTTACGGCCAACGCATGTCATCGGGGTCGCTGTTGCTTCCATTGCAAGGCAGCCGAGATCAGTACAAGGCTTTCACGTCTTCAGGTAGGTTGGAAAACCGCACGGTCGACGCCGACAAGATCATGTATTTCGTGGCGGTATGTGCGGCTGTGCACGGGCTGCTTCCGCGCATGTCGGCGTCGTTTTACGTCGATGGCGGGTCGGATCTGTATGCACGGCACGAGTCTATCGCACATTGGGCGCAATCGCTGGAATCTGAACTTGTCCTAGCGCG
>NZ_AQOK01000224.1:0-5718 GCF_000364645.1 Xanthomonas sp. SHU 308
TGCTGCGGCAGGCGCCCGCGCGCGGCCAGCAACAACAGCGCGCCCAGCACCAGGCACAGGCCGGAGACCAGCAGGCAGGGCAGTGCGCCCAGCCCCAGCGGACCGGCTTCGGTATCCGGCAGCGAGGCGACCATGCGCAGGCCGCTGTCGCCGACCGGGCGCGACATCGCGTCGGCGCGATCGTGCAGCGCATTGTCGCCGGCGGCGATCACGTCGTAGCCGCCCTGGCGCAGGGCCAGATAGCCGGTGCCCGGCACCGATGCCTGCGCGACCGGGTCGGTCAGCAGCGCCAGTGGCAGGCGCAGGTACGCCACCCCGGCGTTGCCGCCCAGCGAGACCGGCGCGGCCAAGCCCAGCCGCGGGCCGCCGCCGTCGCGGATCACCGCGCTGGCGAGCTTGCCGGTCATCAGGGCCTTCTCCAGCAGCCCCAGGCGGCCGTAGCCGAAGTGCGCCACATCGGTGTAGCCGGGCTCCAGGTCGGCCGGCAGCACCTGCGCGTCCTCGGCCTGCGCCCAGTCCGCACGCAGCGCCTGGGCGGCGGCCGCGGCATCGCCGCGGCGCAGTGCCGCCTGCACGGCCGGCTGCTGCAGGCGTTCGGACAGACGTTTGCCCACGCCCGCCAGCGCCTGCTGGGTCTGTGTCACCGCGGCATCGCGCGCCTGCTCCAGGGTGGCGGCGGCCTGCTCGGCGCGCCATTGCTCGACCCCGCTCCAGCCGAACCAGACCACCAACAGCACCAGCAGCACCGTCAGCAGAGGCGCCACCTTGCGCAAACCCTGCGGCACTGGCCGCGCTTGTGTTGCCTCGCTCATGCAGACGATCCCCTGTCAGCGCACTCCGGTATGGCCGAATCCACCCGTTCCCCTGGCGCTGTCGGCGAAAGTATCCACCACCTGCAGGGCGACACGCACGACCGGCATCACCACCAGCTGCGCGATGCGGTCGCCGGGGGCGATGGTGAAGTCCTCGCGGCCGCGGTTCCAGACGCTGATCAGCAGCGGCCCCTGGTAGTCGGCGTCGATCAGGCCGGTGCCGTTGCCGAGCACGATGCCGTGGCGGTGGCCCAGGCCCGAGCGCGGCAGCACCACCGCGCACAGCTGCGGATCGGCGATGTAGATGGACAGGCCGCTGGGGATCAGCGCGGTGTCGCCCGGCGCCAGGGTCAGCGGCGCCTCGGTGGCCGCGCGCAGGTCGAGCCCGGCGCTGGCTTCGGTGGCGTATTCGGGCAGCGGCCAGCTGTCGCCGAAGCGCGGATCCAGCAGCTTCACCTGCAGCGGATAGGGCGTGGGAGTGCTCATGCGTGCAGCCTCTGCGCGATCAGGTCCAGCAGTTGTTCGGCCAGCTGCGTCTTGGAGACCGCCGGGAAGTCGCGTTCGCCATCCTGCCAATAGGCGGTGGCCGCGTTCTGGTCGCTCTCGAAGCCGTTGCCGGCCACCCCCACCCGGTTGGCCACGATCAGGTCCAGGTGCTTGTCGGCGAGTTTGCCACGGGCATAGCGCTCGATGTCGTGGGTCTCGGCGGCGAAGCCGACCACCAGCTTCAGCGCCTGGGTCTGCGCGGCGACCTCAGCCAGGATGTCCGGAGTGCGGGTCAATTCGAGGGTGAGCGTCTCGCCGCTCTTCTTGATCTTCTGCGCCGCCACCTGTTTTGGCGTGTAATCGGCGACCGCCGCGGTGCCGATGTAGATGTCCGCCGGCAGCGCGCCGAGCACCGCCTCGCGCATCTGCGCGGCCGAGCGCACATCGATGCGCTGCACGCCGTCGGGCGTAGACAAATGCACCGGGCCGCTGACCAGCACCACCTCGGCGCCTTGCCGGACCGCGGCCGCAGCCAGCGCATAGCCCATCTTGCCGCTGCTGCGGTTGCCCAGGTAGCGCACCGGATCCAGGTCTTCGTAGGTGGGGCCGGCACTGATCACCACGCGCAGGCCGCGCAGGGCGGCAGTGCCGGTGCCAGCGCCGGAACGCGCCGGGACGGCAGCCGCGGCCGGCTTGGCCGATGCGGCGCTCTGGTCGGTGCGCCCAACGAGCGCGGCGACGATCTGCTCCGGTTCGGCCAGGCGACCGGGGCCGGACTCGCCTTCGGCCAGCGGGCCATCGTTCGGGCCGACCACCTGTGCGCCGCGCGCGCGCAGGGTGGCGATGTTGGCCTGGGTGGCCGGGTGCAGCCACATGCGGTGGTTCATCGCCGGGCACACGGTGAGCGGTGCGGTGCTGGCCAGGCACAGCGTGCCCACCAGATCGTCGGCCAGCCCGTGCGCCAGGCGCGCCAGCAGGTCGGCAGTGGCCGGGGCCACCACCACCTGCTCGGCCCAGCGGGCCAGTTCCAGGTGACCCATCGCCTGCTCGGCGCCACTGTCCCACAGCGTGGTGCGGGTGAGATGGCCGGACAGCGCCTGGAAGCTCAGCGGGGTGACGAACTGCTGCGCGCCGGCGGTCATCGCCACCTGCACCTCGGCGCCGGCGTCGCGCAGGCGCCGCACCAGTTCCAGCGCCTTGTAGGCGGCGATTCCCCCGCCGACGCACAACAGCACACGTCGCCCCGGCAGGGGCCTCTCGAAAATCGCGGTCACGTCGGGAATGTCCTACCCATACAAGGACGATTAGCTTACCCGATGGTTTTTGGCGGCCTGATACCGTTGCGCCATGTCGGCCGGCACCCTGGCGATATGCACATCTCCGACTGGCCCTGCGAAGAACGTCCCCGGGAAAAACTGCTGGCACGCGGTCCCCGGGCCCTTTCCGACGCCGAACTGCTGGCGATCTTTCTCGGCTCCGGCCTGCCCGGCAGCGACGCGGTGCGCACTTCGCGCGACCTGCTGCAGCGGCACGGGCCGTTGCGCACGCTGCTGGACCGGTCGCCCGGCGACCTGGTACGCCTGCCCGGGCTGGGCCCGGCGCGCGCCTGCCAGCTGTCGGCGGCGCTGGAGCTGGGCCAGCGCCACCTGGCCGCGGAACTGCAGCGCGGCGACACCCTCAGCAATCCCATCACCGCCGGCCGCTACTTCGCGCAACGCTTGCGGGCGCGGCCGTACGAGGTGTTCGCCGCGCTGTTCCTGGACACCCGGCACCGCTGGCTGGCGTTCGAGGAGCTGTTCCAGGGCACGCTGGACGGCGCCGAGGTGCATCCGCGCGAGGTGGTGCGGCGTGCGCTCACGCTCAACGCCGCCGCGGTGATCATCGGCCACAACCACCCGTCCGGAAACCCGGAACCCTCGCCCGCCGACCGCGCCGTCACCGAGCGGCTGAAACAGGCGCTGGACCTGATCGACGTGCGCCTGCTCGACCACTTCATCGTCGGCGACGGCGTACCTGTCTCGATGGCCTCGCGCGGCTGGGCCTGAACCGAGGCGGCGGCCGGGCGTGCCATGTCGCGGGACGCCGATCCCGGCGAGGCCGGCTCCTGGCCATGCGGGCGGTCAGCCGGCCCAGGCCAGGGCGCAGGCGCGGGCGCGTGCTGGTCGCGGCGTCGCGGCTGAGGTCGGGCTGAACCCGGGACGGGCCGGGAGGCGGCGGGTCGGGTAAAATCGCCGGTTCCGCGCTTCAAGCAGAGATCTCGTGAAATCCCAACTCCGCGCCCTGATCGGTCAAGGCATCGAAGCCTTGCGCGCCAATGGCACCCTGCCGGCCGACACCCTGCCGCCGGACTTCGTGGTCGAGCGGCCCAAGACCCGCGAGCACGGCGACTTCGCCACCAACGCGGCGATGCTGCTGGCCAAGGCCGCGCGCACCAATCCGCGCGCCCTCGCCCAGCAACTGGTGGACGCGCTGCCGGCCAACGACGACGTCAGCAAGGTCGAGATCGCCGGCCCCGGCTTCATCAATTTCCATCTCGGTCCCGGCGCCTACCAGCGCGAGGTGCTGGCGGTGCTCAAGCAGGGCGAGGACTACGGCCGCAGCCTGGTCGGCAACGGCCGCACCGTGGGCGTGGAGTACGTCTCGGCCAACCCGACCGGGCCGCTGCACGTCGGCCACGGCCGCGCGGCGGCCATCGGCGACTGCCTGGCGCGCCTGCTCGAGGCCAACGGCTGGAATGCCAAGCGCGAGTTCTACTACAACGACGGCGGCAACCAGATCGAGAACCTGGCGCGCTCGGTGCAGGCGCGCGCTTTGGGCAAGACGCCCGACAGCCCCGACTGGCCGGAAGAAGGCTACCGCGGCGACTACATCCAGGACGTGGCCGACGCCTACATGGCCGGCGCTGCGGTCGACCTGGAAGGCCATGTGGTCACCGGCGCCAAGGATCCGCAGGACCTCGATGCGATCCGCCGCTTCGCCGTGGCCTATCTGCGCAACGAGCAGAACCACGACCTGGCCGCGTTCGGCGTGGATTTCGACATCTACTTCCTGGAAAGCTCGCTCTACCGCGACGGCAAGGTCGAGGAGGCGGTGCAGAAGCTGATCACCTCCGGCCATACCTACGAAGAGGGCGGCGCGCTGTGGCTGAAATCCACCGATTTCGGCGACGACAAGGACCGCGTGATGCGCAAGTCCGACGGCACCTACACCTACTTCGTGCCGGACGTGGCCTACCACCTGAGCAAGTGGCAGCGCGGCTACGTGCGCGCCATCACCGAACTGGGCGCCGACCACCACGGCTCGCTGGCGCGCGTGCGTGCCGGCCTGCAGGCGATGGACCTGGGCATCCCCAAGGGTTGGCCGGAGTACGTGCTGCACCAGATGGTCACGGTGATGCGCGGCGGCGAGGAAGTGAAGCTGTCCAAGCGCGCCGGCAGCTACCTGACCCTGCGCGACCTGATCGAGGAAGCCGGCCGCGACGCCACGCGCTGGTTCCTGATCGCGCGCAAGCCCGATTCCCAGCTCACCTTCGACATCGACCTGGCGCGCCAGCAGAGCAACGACAACCCGGTGTTCTACGTGCAGTACGCGCATGCCCGGGTGTGCAGCCTGCTGCGCCAGGCGCAGGAGAAGAAGCTGGGCTACGACCAGGCCGATGGCCAGGCGCAACTGAACCGGCTCAGCGACGCGACCTCGCTGGAACTGATGCAGGAACTCTCGCGCTACCCGGAAGTGGTGGAGAATGCGGGGCATGCGCGGGAGCCGCATCTGATCGCGCAATACCTGCGCGAACTGGCGACGGCCTTCCACACCTGGTACCACGGCACCCCGGTGCTGGTGGACGACGCCGGCGAACGCAACGCCAAGCTGACCCTGGCGGTGGCGGCGCAGCAGGTGCTGGCGAACGGTCTGAATCTCCTGGGCGTCTCGGCCCCGGAAAAAATGTGAGTGGAGAAGCGGTAAATGGCAGCACGACGCGGTAAGACCCAGGCCCGGCGCAACAGCGGCAACGGCACGCCCGGGTGGGTGTGGCTGATCGCCGGCGCGGCGATCGCCGCGGTGGTGTTCCTCGGCGCGCCAGGGCTGTTCAAGAAGGACGGCGACTTCCTGCGCGTGGGCGGCCCGCGCGCCAATCCGGATGCGCAACCGGCGCCGGTGGCCGATGCCGACGTCGATGCGGCCCCGGATCTGCCCAAGCCCGCCGCGAACGCGGCCGGCAGCACCAAGCCGGAAGCGAAGAAGGACGCGCAGACCCAGTACGACTTCTACACCCTGCTGCCCGGCAAGGAAGTGCAGATGTCCGACGCCGAACTGGCCGCCAGCGCGCGCGCCGAGGCCATTCGCCAGGCCAAGGCGCAGGCCGCTGCAGGCACGGCCGCCACCGGCACCACTCCGGCCGCGGTCGCCACCGCGCCGACCG
>NZ_AQOK01000225.1:0-4087 GCF_000364645.1 Xanthomonas sp. SHU 308
TGGCAACCGCGGTCCGCGCGGCGGCTGAGGACGACGCCGGCGCCGTGCGCGCCGGCCCGCTCCGCCCCCGACAGGGCGCCTGCGCAAGCGGCGCTCTGTTTTTTTATGGGGACGCTATCGATCACGGGGACGGCGCGCGCCGTCAGGCCGCGGCAGCCCCCTCACCCAGGTGATGCGACGGCCCGCATCGCGGCCGCCCCGCGTGCACTCACGCGCCGGCAGGCGCGTTCTTGCAGTCCGCAAACCCCGCCGGGACCTTCCTGGCGGTCCACTTGCCCTGAGACGCTGTCGAAACGAGCAGCGCCGAGGTTGCGTCGTAGCTGGGGGCCTGTGTCGCGCCGAGCCTGGCCAATCCCGTGTCATGGAAGCACAGACGCACGGACGTGGCATCGGCCGACAGCACCTCGAAGCGCATCATCCAGCCCTTGTCGGCCTCGAGCAGGCGCGCGCCATGGGCGGTTTTGGTGACATCCACGAAACCATAGTCCGCGAACGTCGTCTTCCCCGGCAGACGGCGGGGGCCGACCGAGTTGGGGAACGATGTGAGATCAAGCTGCTGGACGACCGCGTCGACGACGCCTGCCTGCTGCGATACAACCGGAGACGACGCGCCGACGCCCAGCGCGAGAAGGCCAACAAGCATTCCGGAGGTCATGCGGACGATCTCGCGCGCGGAGGGAGTCGCGGATGATAAGCGCCGGGAACGCCGGCGCCCGATGGAGATTGCCGTGCGCGGTGGCCGCCGACCAGGCGGCGCCCGACAGCGTCTCGCAGGCTCGAACGACAGGGACGTGGCGACATCAGCCCACCCGCTGTCGCGCCGTTCGCCCTGCACGGGCGAAGCCGATATCCTGGCACATCTGGCGGCCGCTGCGGGTGGCCGCCCTCACGACTAGGAGTTCCCGATGACACGGAAGATGAAGATCGCCCTGCCGCTGCTGATCGCCGGCGTGCTGAGCCTCGGCGCCTGCCAGAAGGCGCAGCAGAAGGCCCAGGAAGAGATCGCCGCGGCGCAGAACCCCTACCCGGCCAGTTCGCCGCTGCACGCGCCGTTCGATCGCATGCTGCGCAAGCTGGCCAACGACCCGCGCTACGTGGCGCTGCTCAAGCAGAGCGGCCCGCAGGCGCAGCAGGCCGGCTTCCAACTGGCGCAGAACGGCATCGCGCGACTGGACCACGCCACGCTGGAACAGCGCCTGCAGATCCTGTCGCAGGTCAGCGACAAGGTCGACGTACGGCAGTGCGCCGTGCTGGCGCGCGGCGGCAACCCCAACGATGCGCAGGCGCTGAGCGCGGCGATGCTGTCGGGCCTGGAAACGCTGCCGCAGGCGCAGATCGACCGCTGGTTCGACGTCTCGCTGAAGGCCACCGACGCGGAGTTGAACAAGACCCCGGCGCAGCCGGTAAGCCAGGAGCAGATCCAGGCGGCGATGGGCACCCTGGTCAAGTCGCTGCCCGCCGACCAGCAGCAGCGCCTGATGCGGGTGCTGCCGGAGATCGCCAAGGCCAGCGACGAGGACGCCTGCTGGACGGCGCGGACCCTGTACCGCCAGGCCCTGGCGACGCCCGAGCCGGTACGCGGCCAGTTGGCCTGGGTGTTCGCGCAGCAGTGATTGGCTTGCTGCACGGCGCAGCGGCCGCGCTGGCCGCTGCCTGTGCGGCAACACGTACATGCCGCGCAACCGAACGGCGACCGCGCCGCTATCTCTCGCCTGCCAGCTCCACACGAGCATGACCGCCTGGCCGCATCACGTTCGAGTACCAGGATGCGGGAAAACTGCGCGTACCTGCGGTCGCGCAATCGTCGTCCTGCAGCACGCGCGCCGCTCCCAGGTTCGCGCCCCGGCCCAGCAAGGTACGCGGCAGCGCCAGCAACACGAACCGGCCGTCCTGCAGCACGGTCAGGGCCAGCCCGTAGCGTTCCAGGTTGCCGCTGGCACCGGGCAACTCTTCGGCCACGCGCAGGAACGGGCTGCGCATTGCCAGTTCCGCCTCGCTCAGCGTCCGCAGGTAGTAGCGACGGCCCTTTAGCCAATATCCGTTCCAGTGTGCATCCCAATACGGGCCTGCCACCGCCAACTGCTCACGGATGTCCGCGCGCAGACAGGCGATGTGCAGGTGCAACTGGTTCTGCGAAGGCAGCGTCTGCGCATCCACCACGACGGCCACCGCAGTATCCGGAACCGGCGCACCCAGCAAATCCGACAGCACGCCACGGGCCCGCCACGCCAGCCAGAAGTAGTTCGGCGTGTCCTGGCGCTGCAACGCGAGCTTGGCGGCTCCGTTGATGCGGCGGGTCGGCACCAGCCAGGCATGCGCTCGGCCGCGCTCGTCCTGCAGGAGAGCATAGCCCTGCGCAGGGTCCAGGGTCCGGCACGGCGCCGGCACCCCGGAGCCCCACGCACTGACCTCGCAGCGCCGGTGGACGAGATGCCACAAGGCATTGGCATGATGGCGATATATCGCCAGTGCGGTCCCTAGCCACATCAAAGCGAGCGCCACGATGCCGAAGGCGCGATATCCGGATCTGCTCATCTACGACTTCTCTTCCACAGCCGCGTACGCAGCCGACAAAAAGAAACGCGTCCTCGGACGCGCTTGTGACCAGGAAAATGAAAGGAAGCGCCGGCCGACACAGAGGCGTCCGGCCGGCGCCAGCGGTGCTTGTTACCAGACCACACCCGCGCCGACGGCCACGCCGGCATCGCCGCGCGTGGTGGCGCTGGCGTTGACCTTGAACAGGTAGCGGCCGCTTCCGCTGATCGTGGAAACGCCGAACGCGATCGCCTGTTCGCCACGGAACGAGCTCAACGAGACGCCCGCCGCGCTCTGGTCCGGTTGATACGCCTGGGGCAGGCTGGCCATCGCCATCGCCGCGGCCACGCCGGCGCTGGCGCGCCGATCCACCTGATCCACGCGGGAGTCGGTGTAGGCGCGCGACCAGTCCTCTACGCTGTCCAAGCCATCCTGCAACTGTCCCAGGTTGACCGCATCGGTGCGTTCGGTGCCGGCGGCGACGTTGGTGATCTGGCGCTGGTTGCTCGCCGAACCGACCGAGACGGTGTCGGCACGGTCGGCGACCGAGCCCTGCCCCATGGCAACGCTGTTGGACTCCGTGGCAGTGGCGCCTTTGCCTACGGCAACGCTACCCGCACCTGATGCGACCGCATCCGCCCCCACCGCCGTCGCGTTCGTGCCACTGGCCGTGGTGTTGCTGCCCATCGCCGTGGTGCTGGCGCTCTTGGCCGACGCAGTAGGCCCAACCGCGACCGAGGTGCCGTCATTGCCCACGACGACCAACCCATCGTTCGTCGCCGATGAGGCGCTCGAACCGTTGCTGCCATTGCTGCCATTGCTGCCATCGCTGGCGGGGCTGACGCTGCCGCTGCCGCTTTTGCTGGGATTTCCGGAGATGCCGCCAATGGACTGCTCGAGCGTGGTCAGCGAACTCTGTAGCGTGGAGAGCGAATTGGAGTTGTCCTGCACCTTCTGATTCGTGGCATACAGCTGCGAACCGTTCACCGCATCGGTGCTGCTGGCGCTCAGACGGCCTGCGGCCACATTCTGAATCTGCCGCTCCGCCCCCACCGCGCCGACACTGAACGCACCGACCGGCGCGCTGCCGGCGAAGTTGTAGCTGGAGCCACCGAGCGTTGTGGAACTCACCGCCGTGGTCTCCACGGTACGAGTACCCGAGCCGATCGCCACGTCCTTCGCATTGCTGGCGACCGCATCGGGGCCGATCGCGACGCTGTCGGTGCCGGTCGCGACGCTATCGCTGCCCGTCGAATTGACCCGCAGGTACTTCACACCGTCGCCGCCCTGGATACCCTTGACTGCACCGTCGAGCTTGCTTAGCTCGGTGTTGGTGGCATACAGCTGCGAGCCGTTGACCGCATCGGTGCTGGTCCCGGACACGCGGCCGGCGGCCACGTTGGTCACCGTCCGCTCGTGGCCGGCGCTGCCCACGCTCACCGTGCTGGTCGGCGCGGCGCCGGCGTAGGTGTAGGCGGTGCCGTTGAGGGTCCCGCCGGTGGTCGCCACCGCCTCGGCCGTGCTGCTGCCGCTGCCCAGCGCCACGGCGCCG
>NZ_AQOK01000226.1:0-12132 GCF_000364645.1 Xanthomonas sp. SHU 308
TCGCATCCTTGCCCAGCGCCACGGCGTTGTCGCCGCTGGCAGCGGCGGCATTGCCGATGGCGATGCCGCTGTCACCTGCGGAAGTGGCCGCGTAGCCCATGGCGATGCTTTTCTCGCTGCTGGCATCGGCCGCGTAGCCCATGGCGATGCTCGCGCCACCTCTGGATTTGGCGGAGGAGCCCATGGCGACGGCGTTGCCGCCCGCGGTTTCGGCGAAGGAGCCTATGGCGATGCTGTTGCCGCTGTTGGAGCCCGAGGCTTTGGCTTCATAGCCCAGCGCTATGTCCTTATCGTCCTTAACCCAGAGACTCTGGCTGCCCGCCACCGCGCCCTTGCCCATTGCTATCGAACTATCGCCGTTCGATTGCGCCGACACCCCAATCGCGATGCTTTCATTTCCCACGGCCTCGCTGATCGGACCGCCGGAATTGACATTGAAATACCTAACAGCTGCGCCGGTCGATTTAACTCTGCCCCCAAGAGCGTTTGCAGCCGAGGACCAGGCATTCGCAGCATCACCAACCGCAATGGAAGTGTTTCCCAAAGCATGAGCACCGGTCACGACAATGGAATCGGCATGGGCAACACTGGAGTTCAGCATAGAGTAGGCGGCGAAATACGGCAGATTCGAGCCACCGGCGTGAATCAAGCCATGGCGTGCATGACTGTATTTCTGCTGGCCATATGCCTTATACGCATCAACCTGACAATAAGGATAATTGCTCCAAGACTGACAACCCAACACCCGGAACATCCCACCGGCCTCCACCTGGGCGGCCATCGCCTCACCACTGACGCCGAACATCGCAAACAGGATCGCAACGAGCAAGCAGGCAGCGACAGATTCTTTAGACTTGACACCTTGGCCTTTCGACCTACTCTTCGCCAGTTCCGACGCAATCACCCATGCACCGATAGTGCGATTCCACACAACCCTGAATACCCTATTCATTTCGGATCACCTGTAATTTACAGAGCAGAGAAAGTTAGAATTTTGTTGGCGCAGCAACGACGGGGAAGCCTCATCCCGTGCATGAGCGAATGCCCCAAACCGCGCATTCGGCGTTGCGCCCGCCAGAAAAAATTTAGAACGTCTTCGACAAGGACACGATGGGAAAACCCCATTCCACACATGGGCGAATGCCCAAAACCGCACGTTCGGCATGACGATCGACAGAAGAAAACTGACACTTCTTCGACAAGGGCAAGACGGGGAAACCCCCAGTCATGCACGAGCCAATACCCAAAATCCGGTCTCTGGCATCGAAAGATTCAGCCGACAGCACAGACGCCATGCGGCTTCAATCTCAGTTTCGCCACCGATGAATGGCGAAGCTGACGTATGATTCGGCGAATAACATCGCGCATGACGGCAGCGGCAACAGGACCCAACAATGGACAGGATCAGAGTCGGTATCGCCGACGACCACCCGATCGTGCTGCTCGGCGTGACCAGCGTGCTGAAGAACACGCCGGGCATCGACCTGCTCTTCAGTTGCGACGGCATCGGCCAGTTGCTGCGTGAGCTCGTCAAACAGCCGGTGGATGTGCTGCTGTGCGACTATGAATTCGAAAGCGACCCGCAAGCCGACGGGCTGCATCTGCTGCAGCGCCTGCGCCGGCTGGCGCCACAGATGCGATTGCTGGTGCTCAGCGCGCACACCGCACCCTCGATCGTCTCGGCGGCGCTGCAACTGGGCGCCTCCGGTTTCATCGGCAAGAGCCGCGCGGATTTCGGCAACCTGGCCGCGGCGGTGCAGGAAGTCGCCAGCGGCCGCCTCTATGTCCCCGGTTCGCTGTCGGCAGCGCTGCTGACAACGCATTACCGCAAGAACGGGGCCATCGGAATGGACGCGCTCTCCGCAAAGGAAGCCACCGTGGCGCGAATGACCGCCGATGGGCTATCGCTGAGCGAGATCGCCGATCGGCTCAAGCGCAGCCCCAAGACCATCAGCAACCAGAAGATCGCGGCGATGAAGAAGCTGGGCGCCAAGAACGACGTCGAACTGGCCGCGCTGCTGCGCGAGTTGGACAGTCAGGGCGTCTAGCGCGCGTCATGGACGTTGAAGAACAGATGCGGCTTTGTCGAGCGAGAGGATGGGAAGGACGACCAAGTGAAGCTCCGCCGAGGTTCTGGGCGGACCGCCATCATCGTGGGTTGCGCGTCGGAATCGATTGAGCCAGCCATCGTTTCGCTGCACCAACGGCACGGCAACGGGACGGAATCCCTTGCGGGATCAGAACAGCGTGGTCATGTCCAGTTCGATGCTTTTTCATGGCCCTTTGCGTCGGACGCTAACCGGCGTTGCCCTGGCCGATGAGAGCGGGCGCGGCTCTTGCCCCTGACGTATGCGAACGTCTTTTGCCAGCGATCGTGCCTGGGCACACTCCGCGTCAGCCGGCTCGACCTGCACCGCCAGCGACTGGCGGCGCATGCCCGGGGCCATCTAGAGCGGCTGACAAAACGGCTGCGCAGCCGCCAAGGCGAACCGGCTCGTGCCGTCCATCCAGCGCTATGCGTCGAGCATCATGCACTGATCGCGTTTGCGCTTCCGCATGTGCGGTTCCAACAGGCTCAGGGAGTGTCAGGCAGAACGCAGCGCGCGCGCCCTCATCATCGGAGACATCGCCCGGACACGACCGCGTCGGCGACGCCACCTGCGATGACTGGACTGACTCAACGTGGGAGCCAAGCGCCAATCGGCGTCACTTCGGCCGCGTCGTCGGCCGCTTCAACGCAGCGATTGCTCCACATGCAGAAGCAACTGCCGGCAACGCGCCGACAGCACAGCCCAATCCGCGCTCGGGCAGAGCTCCTGCACTACTTGCAGTTCCGCCAACAGATCGTCCGCCCCCAACGCCATCAAAGCGCCCTGCAGACGGTGTAGGCGCCGACGCAACAATTCCAGATCCTGCAAGACCAGCGCCTCCTCGATCGATTGCCGCTCCGCGTCCCACTCGGACCGGAGCGCCTGCCACAGCAAGGCATCCAGCAGTTCGTCCGAAGGAGGTTCCCGGCCGCCCTCGGAAACCTCGGAGGAATTGCGGACGAGCATCGTGCTCCTCAGGACACGGCGCAAGTCGTTCAACGACACAGGCTTTTGCAGCAGATCGGAAAACTGCTCGGTATCGGCGCTGATCTCCGCCGCGGCCGACGCGGAGGTGGCTACGATCCGCGCTCCCGGATCGAAATCGCGCAACTTCCGCAGCAGGCCGACGCCATCCAGTTGCGGCATGCCCAGATCGGTGATGACCAGATCGGCGCGGCGCTCGAGCCACAGCGTCAGCGCCTCCATTCCATCGACGGCCACCCGCACGCGGCGGCATCCCAACGCCGCAAGTTGGTGCTTGATCAGCGTACGGTTCACCGCATCGTCTTCGGCCACCAGGATGTCCAGATCCTGTTCGACCACCTCCTCGGCGAGCCCCCCCGCATAGCGTTCGGCGGGGCGGGGAGTGATACCGGTCAGTGCGCTCATGGCGTCGAGCAATCCTTCGCGGCTCAGTGAACTGACCTCGACCCGCGTTTCGTGGCGATGCGGCACCAACGGCCCCTTTGCGGTCACGAATACGGTGCCCAGCGCCGGCACCGCGCTCAGGTCGGCAGCGTTCAAGACGCCGCCATCGGCCTGCGCCAGCACCCGGATGTGCAAGCGCGCCGGTTGCGCGTCCTCGTCGTACAGGGCTGCGCCCCAGCGGCGCAACCGCTCGGCGAGCATGTCCCGCCATGCCGGCTGCGCGCACACCAGATCCACCGTGATTCCCTCCAGCGCGTGCGAGTCGGCAGGAAGCGCGTGCGCTTTGCGTTTGAACGGCAGGTCGACCCGGAACACGCTACCCGCACCGGGTTCGCTGCTGACGCTGATGCGCCCGCCCATCAAGCGCGAAAGATTGCGGCACAGGAACAAACCCAATCCGGTACCGCCGAAACGGCGACTGATGCTGTCGTCGGCCTGCGCCAGCGGGTTGAAGATCGCCGACTGCATCGAGGCGGGAATCCCGATGCCCGTATCGGCGACCTCGAAACGCGCCCACACCGTGTCGTCCTGTAGCTTGAGACAGCACGAAGAGATCATGACCGAGCCACGCTCGGTGAACTTGGCCGCATTGCCCAGCAGATTTTGCAGGATCTGCGCCAAGCGCTGGTCGTCGCCCTGCATCACGGCATCCAGCTCCGGATCCGTCACGCAGTAGAAAGCGACGCCGCTCTGCAGGATCGACGCGCCGAAACTGCGCGCGCAACGCTCCAGCACATCGTTAGGCGACATCGGTACTGGATTGATCTTCAGCGCGTTGGCCTCGAGCTTGGTCGAATCGAGCAGATCGTTGACCAGAGTGAGCAAGGCGTCGAACGAGCGGCGGATCATGTCCACCCATTCGCACTGCTCCAATCCCAGTGGGCTGCGCGCCAGCAGTTCCAGGTGGCCCATCGCGCCGTGCAACGGCGTGCGGATCTCATGGCTGACGATCGCCAGGAACATCGACTTGGCCCGGTTCGCTTCGTCGGCGGTCTGCTTGGCTTCTATCAACAGCATTTCGTTGGCTTTGCGCTCGTTGATGTCGACCAGCCCCAGCAACACCACCGAGCGGCCGTCGAAGCGGGTCTGCGACGACGCCACGCCGATGTAGCTGCTCTGACCCTCGGCGATGTCCCACTGCACCTCGATGAACGAATGCTGCGCGCCGGGCACCGATTGCGCGCTGCGCTCGCGCATGACGTGTCGGTAGAAGTCCTCGCTGCGGTCGCCAAGCATGCGTTTGGCAACGCCGTTCTCCAGCATCACCGACTCGGTCCCCGGCGCGTAAATGCCGATGCCGATCGGCAAGGTGTCGATGATCGCCTTGCTGAAGTGTTCGGCCTCGATCAGCTTCTCGGCGCTGCTGAGCAGCGGCCTGGTCACCCTGAGATCGAAATAGATGACGGTTACCCACATCAGGACGAGCGCCAGCAGGCACACAAGCGCACCGGTGAAGAATTCGTACTGAAGATTCGCCAGCACGTCGCTCCAGGTATATGCGTAGACCGCGATCCAGTCCGGACCACCGATGCGCTGGGCCACCAGGAAAATATCGTTCCGGTACAGGGTGATCGGCTCGCCGGAAACTCCGCGGAACTGCGCCGCTTGTGCAAGAACCCGAGCCAGCAACGCCGCCTGGTCCGGATCTTGCGGAGGATCGCGGAGGTTCAGCTGACCCTCCTTGTTCAGCAGGAAGAACCCCGGGCGCCGGACTTCCCTGCGCAGGAAGAACTGCATGAACTGCCGATCCGGCAGCGACAACGCGACAGTGAAGACCCGCTTGCCATCGTGGAACATCGGCACGATGAGTTGCGACACGGAAGTTTGCCCGTCGCTGGCATCGGCTGGGCGCCACAACAATCTGTATTTGCGCAGGACTTGCGTCGGCGTCGACGCCACAAGGCGCTCCACCGCGGCGATGCGCTGGCGAATGAAGGCATCGGCGCCCTGGCGGCGCGCACTGTCCAACGCTGCCGTGCCCAGCACGGGAGACGCGGCCAGAAAACTGCCGTCGGGCGCATACAGGAACCCCTCCAGAGTCACGCCGGCCTTTCTGGCGTCGATGGAAGGTGCCGCAGAGATATCGCGGACCACCCGCATCGCCGTTGCCAGCCGCTCGGTATCGCCCGCACCGGTCAACACGCTCGCCAGCGTAAAAGGGGTCGCGGTCAGGTCGTCCGTGGTCTGGGCGAAGCCGTGTCCGTCGGCCAACTTGCGCGCATAGCGCTGCACGGGGACGGCATCGTTCTGCCGTAGATTCCATACGCCTTCGTAGACATCGGCGAACTGGATCAGCCGCGCCGACAACTGGTCCACCTGAGTCTGCACTTCCTCACTGTCCTTGACGAACTGCGCGACTTGCTTTTCGCGATACTGATTGATGATACCGCTGCAAAACAGCCAGGCAGCGGTGACGATGGACAGCGAAAGCGCGGTCGCCGACCCGTAGAGAATGCGCCGGTAGTGTCGCCCAGTTCTGGCAAGTAATTTTTGCGGCATCTCGGCTCTCGGAACGCCCTGCGACACCGCGGGCAGGCGAATGGCCGCAGGATAGCTCAGCGCCATCTCGCTCGCCAACGCAGCAAAAATCCGGCCTTTCGGCGCTGTCCGGCTCGCGTCCACGCCTTGCCGTATGCCGCATCGCGCGCACTTGCGTCTTTGGGCGCGCGCCCATCCGCGCTTGAGGCACGCGCCATTACCGCCGCCGCGATCTGCAGACAAGCTGAGATTCTCGGCAAGAGCCGGGTTCCCGCGTTGCCGCCCACACGCCACCGATGAGGCTGTCATGAACAAAAGCGCACATGTTCCGTTCTTCAACATCCGCAATGCCTTGATCGCATACGACAGCGAACTGCGGAGTTCCTACGTCGGCAAGCTGCTGCAACGGCTGGGCGTGGCAAAGGTCCATAGCGCAAGCAACAACGACCAACTGCTCGAACGGATGCGCACCACGCCGATCGATCTGGTGGTGACGTCGGCGCGCTTGCAGGGCGCATCGGCCCTGCAATTGATCGATGCCCTGGCCGACAGCCATTTCAGCGGACATGTCATCGTCGGTGGAGTGACGGACATGCGCTTCCAGAGCGCAATCCATGAATATGCGCAGCAACGCGACGGCGGGCTGATGCAATTGGTCTTCGCCGGAGAGGCGCTGCGGCTGTTCGACTTCACCGACATGCTGTACCGCGCAAACCCGTCGACGACCATCGATAACGATGGCCAGCTCATCGAGAATACCGCTCAGCGCATCACCGCCGACGATGTCCACGCCGCCTACCGCACTGGAGAGATTTCCGCCTTCCTGCAGCCGAGTTACTGCCTCACCACCGGCGCCATGGCGGGCGCAGAAGCGCTGGTGCGATGGCAGCACCCGACATTGGGCGTGCTTGGCCCGAACCATTTCCTCTCTCTCCTGGAGGAATGCGACCTGGGGGAGGAGTTGATCGGCCAGTTGATCGACACGGTGGCCAGCGTCAGCAGCTCGCTGTCCTTGCCATCAACGCTGAAACTGTCGATCAACGTATCCGCCACCCGTCTCGTCTCGGCGAGCTGGGCGGACTGCATCGTCCAACGCCTGATTCGTTCGGGAGGCGTCCCCCACCATTTCGCCATCGAGGTGACCGAGGACGGAATGGATCACTGCGACCGCCACATCGCCGGCGCCGTGGCCCACTGGCGACTCAATGGAATCGATTGCGCCATCGACGATTTCGGCACCGGGGGATCTTCGATCCACCGTCTGTGCATGGCGCCTTTCAACATCCTGAAGATCGACCATCAGATGGTCCGGCGCTCGCGGCTGACCACGCATGTGTTCGAAACGCTGGAGGGCATCGTTCGGCTGGCGCACGGCATGGGAATGCGCGTGGTCGCCGAGGGCATCGAAACCGAAGAGGACGCGGCGCGCATGCGCAGCATCAGATGCGACATCGGTCAAGGCTACCATTTCAGCCGGCCATTACCCGTGGAGGAATTCATGGCCCTGGCATCCTCGCACACCGTGTTCGGACAACGCATCGAACCTGCCGCTGCGGCCGCTATCTGACGCTTGCCATCTCGAGCAGCGCATCGCCCAAGCAAAAAACTTCATCCCTGCCGAAAACTCCGCATGTCACGCAAAAACCTCCTCCTGCTCACCCTCGCCCTGGCCAGCCTCGCGTCGATCGTCGTGACCGCCGGATAAAACAGCGCCTGCCCCGCGCGCGGCTGCGGGCGGGGCAGGCACAGAGCAAGCCTTACTTGCGGCGCTCGATCACGAAGTTGCCGACGTTGACGCCCAGATCGACGCCCTCGCCGGTGCCGGCCAGGGCCAGCGAGATATCGCCCTTGGTGACGACCTGCGCGGTGCTGGACTTGACCACGCCGGCATGCGCTTCGGCGGCGGCATAGGTGCCGAACAGATCGTTGAGGCTATAGGCGCCGGTGAAGGTGCCGCGGCCACCGACGATCTTCGACTTGCCGACCGTCAGGCCACCGCCCTTGCTGCTGATCTTGACCGGGATCACCGCGCCGTCGTTGCAGGTGATGGTGCCGGTGCCCTTGGCGGTCTTGTAGAACACCGACCAGCCGGACAGGTTGAAGGACAGCTTGCAATCGATGTTGCCGGCGGCCTGGGCCTGCGGCGCGAGCGCGGCCGCACCCAGCAGTGCGAGCAGAGAGAGCGACTTGATCATGTGGGCATTCCGGGTGGGTGGACAAGGCGCGAGGGTAGCAATGGGTTTGTCGCGGCCGCGACAAGGTTGCGAGGGTATCGCGCGCGCGTTCAGCAGGCATTTCCACTCGCGGCAGGGACGGCCGGCCCCGGCTCGGTGGGAGCGCAGGCAGGACGCGAGGCCGGCGCCAACATCTCCAGACTCGTTTGCGGCGACCCGACCTGATTGCCTCGGTGCTTTGTAGGCGTCAACGCGCATGCAGCGGGGACGTGCGAAGCACTTGCTGATGGCGTAATGCGTCGGGACTGAAGTCCCTCCCACAATGCGCCCGCCACGCTTGCCGCAACATGCTGCGGGAGGGGCTATTGCCGCGCTTTCGGAATCCGCCGCGACAGGGGTTACCGGGAAAGCCCGTCGCGGCTGAAGCGGCTCCTACGACAGGCGTCTTCGGAAATAGCACGATGAGCTTTCCGGCATCACGGGAGCCGCAGGCTAGTCGTCCAGACTGAAGGCATCCGCATCGAGCATGGCCGGGAAGCGCGCGCGGTGCGCGGCCAGCGCGGCGGCGGAGATCGTGGTGGTGGCGACCTGCTCGCGCTCGCGGATCTCCAGTTGCGGCTGGCCGAGGAAATCGATCACCGCGCTGTCGCCGGCATAGTGCAGGTCGTTGCCGTCCACGCCGACGCGGTTGACCGCGGCCACGAAGCACAGGTTCTCGATCGCGCGCGCGCGCAGCAGCGTACGCCAGGCGTAGGCGCGCGCCGACGGCCAGTTGGCGACGAACAGCTGCAGATCGAAATCCAGCTGGCCCGGGCGCTCGACGTCGTAGCGGTTGCGGCAGAACACAGGGAAGCGCAGGTCGTAGCAGACCTGCGGATTGATCCGCCAGCCCTTCCACTCCACGCACAGGCGTTCGTGCCCGGCGGCGTAGCGCAGGTGTTCGTTGCCGTAGCGGAACAGATGACGCTTGTCGTAATGCTGCAACGCGCCGTCCGGCGTGGCCCACAGCAGGCGGTTGAACACCTTGGCCTCGCCATCGGCGCCGGGCACGCGCAACTGCACGCTGCCGGTCACCGCCGCGCCCAGCCGTGCCGCCTGCTCGCGGATCCACGCCACGGTCGGCCCGTCCATGTCCTCGGCCTGCGCCAGCGCATCGTTGGAGAAGCCGCTGGTGAAGGTCTCCGGCAGGATCACCAGGTCGGTGACGCCGGCCAGCGGCGCCAGCAGTTCGGCGTAATGCGCGCGGTTGCCGGCCGGATCGTGCCAGCGGGTATCGCCCTGGACCAGCGAGATCCTCAGATCGTTCATAGCAGGGAATCGGGAAAGGGGAATAGGGAATGGGTAAAGGCTAAGCGCATCGGCGAGTTTTCACCATTCCCCATTCCCGAATCCCCAATCCCGGCCCTTACGCGCGTTACAGCGCGCGCAAGCGCTCGATCGCCACATCCAGCGTCGCCTCGTTCTTGGCGAAGCACAGCCTGGCAAGGCGCTGGGCGGGCGGCGGGTCCTGGTAGAACGGCGACAGCGGGATCGCCGCCACGCCCTTCTCGATGGTCAGCCACTTCACGAATTCGGTATCGGGCAGGTCGCTGACCGCCGAATAGTCCACGAGCTGGAAGTAGCCGCCCGGCACCGGCAGCGGCTTCAGCCGGGTGCCCAGCAATTGTTCGCGGAAGCGGTCGCGCTTGGCCTGGTAGAACGCGCCGAGCTGTTCGTCGTGCTCTGGCTCCTCGCGGATCATCGCGGCGAAGGCGTGCTGGGCCGGGCCGAAGCTGGCGAAGGTGTTGTACTGGTGGACCTTGCGGAACTCGGCGCTGAGCGCCGGCGGCGCGATCGCGTAGCCGATCTTCCAGCCGGTGCAGTGATAGGTCTTGCCGAAGCTGGAGACGACGAAGGCGCGCTCGCGCAGTTCCGGCCAGCGCAGCACCGACTCGTGGCGGCGGCCGTCGAACACGATGTGCTCGTAGACCTCGTCGGAGATCAGGAAGATGTCGCTGCCACGCAGCAGCTCGGCCACCGCCTGCAGGTCGTCGGCGCCGAACATCGCCCCGGACGGGTTGTGCGGGCTGTTGAGCATCAGCAGGCGGGTGCGCGGGGTGATCGCCGCACGTACGCGCTCCCAGTCCACCGCGAACGTCTGCGGGTCCAGCGGCACGTGCACCGCACGCGCGCCGGCCAGGTCGATCGCCGGCTCGTAGCTGTCGTAGGCCGGGTCCAGCACGATCACCTCCTCGCCCGGGCGCACCACGGCGTGGATGGCGTTGAACAGCGCCTCGGTGGCGCCGCTGGTGACGGTGACCTCGGTGTCGGCATCGACCTGGGCGCCATAGCAGCGCAGCGCCTTCTCGGCGATCGCCTGGCGCAGCGCCGGCACGCCGGTCATCGGCGGGTACTGGTTGTGGCCGTCGCGCATCGCCCGGTCCAGCGCCTCGATCAGCCGCGGCGGCACCGGGAAATCGGGAAAGCCCTGGCCCAGGTTGACCGCGCCGTGCTCGGCGGCCAGTTGCGACATCACGGTGAAGATGGTGGTGCCCACCTTGGGCAGCTTGGTCTGCGGATGCATGCGGGGGATCTGCGGGCAGCGGGAAAACGCCGAGTGTACGCAAAGCCGCTTGCCGGCGATGCGCCCTACACGCCGCCGCTCCACTGACGCAGCGCATGCGCATCGCCGCGTGTGGCCGCCGCCGGCATCCGCCGGACGCCCGCATGCCGATACAATGCGCGCCTTCCCTTGCCGCCCGCCGCCGCGCCATCCGCCGCGGCCTTCGCCGATGACCGATCCGCTGTACACCGCCCCACCGCTACTGGCCGCGCACGGGCTCACGTTCGCCCGCGACGATGCCGCGGTGTTCGGTCCGCTGGACTTCCACCTGGATGCCGGCGAGGCGCTGCTGGTGCAGGGCGACAACGGCGCCGGCAAGACCACCCTGCTGCGGGTGCTGGTCGGCCTGCTGCGCGCCGAGGCCGGGCGCATCGAGATCGATGGCCACCCGGTGCGGCGCGGCGACCGCGCCCGTTTCATGGCCTACCTGGGCCACCTGGGCGCGCTGAAGGCCGACCTGAGCACCCTGGAGAACCTGCACTATCTGTGCGGCCTGCAGGGGCGCCGGGCCAAGCAGATGCCCGGCAGCGCGCTGGCCATCGTCGGCCTGGCCGGCTACGAGGACACCCTGGTAAGGCAGTTGTCGGCCGGGCAGAAGAAGCGCCTGGCGCTGGCGCGGATGTGGCTGTCGCCGGCGCCGCTGTGGCTGCTCGACGAGCCCTACGCCAACCTCGACCTGGACGGCATCACCCTGGTCAACCGCATGATCGCCGCGCACCTGCGCAGCGGCGGCGCGGCCCTGGTCACCACCCATGGCGCCTACGCCGCGCCACCCGTGCGCACCCGCATGCTGACCCTGAGCGGAGTCGCCGCATGAGCCTGGCCACGCCCGTTCCCTCGCTGTGGCAGGCCACCCGGGCGCTGCTGCTGCGCGACCTGCGCCTGCTGTGGCGACGCCGCGGCGACGCGCTGCAGCCGGCGCTGTTCGCCCTGTTGATCGTGGCCCTGTTCGCGCTGGCGCTGGGCAACCAGCCGCGCCTGCTCGGCGAGGTGGCCGGCGCCGCGCTATGGCTGGCGGTGCTGCTGGCCGGCCTGCTGGCCCTGGACAGCCTGTTCCGCAGCGACGCCGAGGACGGTTCGCTGGAGCAATGGCTGCTGGCACCGGTGCCGCTGGCCTGGCTGGTGCTGGTGCGGGTGCTGCTGCACTGGGTCACCACCGCCTTGCCGCTGATCGTGGCCGCCCCGCTGCTCGGCGAATTGCTGCACCTGCCACATGACCGCATGCCGGTGCTGCTGGCATCGTTGGCGCTGGGGACCCCGCTGCTGAGCCTGCTCGGCGCGGTGGTCGCGGCGCTGACGGTGGGCATGAAGCGCGCCGGCATCCTGGTCGCGCTGCTGGCCCTGCCGCTGTACGTGCCGA
>NZ_AQOK01000227.1:0-5396 GCF_000364645.1 Xanthomonas sp. SHU 308
CCGGCAGCGTGGCGGCGGCGGCGCAGGGCCTGGATCCGGCCGGCGGCCTGCTGTTGCTGGCCGCGGGCCTGGTCGCGGGCCTGGTGCTGGCGCCGTTGGCGGCGGCCGCGGCGATCCGCATCTCGCTGAGCTGAGCCTTTTGGGGCAGCGCAGGCGCGACGGCGGCCGTACCATGCAAGCGCAGTGTTCCCTCGCCGTTCCGTCGTTGTCGCATCGAATGTTGTCGCATCGAAGCCCGCCTTCCGCCAGCTAGAATCGTCCGCATGGCCTCTCTCGTCCGCTGGTTCCACCAACTCGGTTCGCCGCCGACCTTCGATCGCTTCGCTGCGCGCTGGACGCCGTGGTGCTACCTGGCGGCGCTGCTGCTGGCCGGCGTGGGCATCTGGCAGGCCCTGTTCGTGGTCCCGGCCGACCGCCTGCAGAGCGACGCCTTCCGCATCCTCTACATCCATGTGCCCAGCGCCTGGATGAGCCTGTTCGTGTTCGGCCTGATGGCCGTGTACGCGGCCATCGCCCAGGTGTGGCGGATCAAGCTGTGCGAGATCCTGGCGATGGCCTGCGCGCCGATCGGCGCCGCCTTCACCCTGATCACCCTGCTCACCGGCAGCATCTGGGGCAAGCCGATGTGGGGCGCCTGGTGGGACTGGGACCCGCGCCTGACCACCGAACTGATCCTGCTGTTCCTGTACATCGGCGTGATGGGCCTGTACCTGGCCATCGAGGACCGGCGCACCGCCGCGCGCGCGGCCGGGCTGCTGGCCATCGTCGGCGTGGTGCTGCTGCCGGTGATCCGCTATTCGGTGGTGTGGTGGAACTCGCTGCACCAGGGCCAGACCATCCGCCTGTTCGGCCAGTCCAGCATGGACCCGAGCATGCTGCCGCCGCTGTGGCTGATGGTGGCCGCGACCAAGTTCTGGTTCGCCGGCTCGCTGCTGGCGCGCGCGCGCGCCGACAACCTGCGCCGCGAGGCCGGCAAGGACTGGGTGACGCAACTGGCGGAGGCGCGCGGATGAACTACCTGCCGTATGTGGTGGGTGCCTACGCGGTGTTCGCCGGGGTGCTGCTGGCCGATTTCGTGTTGGCGCGGCTGCAGGTGCGCGCGGCGCTGCGGGCGGCAAGGCTGCGCGCACAACGCAAGCGCCAGGCCAAGGCCGAACCAGCGCCGCCGCTGGAGCTGAGCCGATGAACCCGCAGCGCAAGCGCCGCCTGCTGTGGCTGATGCTGCTGGTGCTGGCCGCCGGCCTGACCACCACGCTGGTGGCGATGGCCCTGCAGCGCAATGCCGCCTACCTGTACACCCCGGCCGAAGTGCTGGCCGGCAAGACCGGCGCGCACGCGCGCTTCCGCCTCGGCGGCATGGTCGAGAAAGGCTCGTTCCAGCGCGCCCCGGGGTCGCTGGAGTCGCATTTCCGGGTCACCGACGGCGATGCGCAACTGACCGTGCGCTACGACCGGATCCTGCCCGACCTGTTCCGCGAGGGCCAGGCGGTGGTGGCCACCGGCAGTATGCACGACGGCGTGTTCGTCGCCGAGGACGTGCTGGCCAAGCACGACGAGACCTACATGCCGAAGGAGCTGGCGGACAAGATGGGCAGCGCGCATCGCAAGCACGATGTGGGGGCGATGCAGTGAGAGGCGGGAATCGGGATTGGGGAATGGGGAATCGTCGAAGCAAAAGCGCTGGCACGATCGTTGGCACCACCGAGCAGCGGCGACGGAACCCGGGGGGGCAGCCTTGCGCCATGTGCATCCCGCAATCCGCTGCGCGTCCCGCCCTACCCGCTCGCGCGTTCCGCAAGCACCATGCTGCCTGAGGTCGGTCAGCTCCTGCTGATCCTCGCCCTGCTCACCGCCGTGCTGCAGGCGCTGCTGCCGCTGGCCGGCGCGCAGCGCGGCGATGCGCGCTGGATGGCGGTGGCACGACCGGCGGCGTTCGCGCAGCTGGCCTTGGTGGCCGGCGCCTTCGCGATCCTCACCCATGCGTTCGTGACCCAGGACTTCTCGGTGGCCTACGTCGCCGAAAACTCCAACTCGCTGCTGCCGCTGGTGTACCGCTACTCGGCGGTGTGGGGCGCGCACGAGGGCTCGCTGCTGCTGTGGACGCTGATCCTGGCGCTGTGGACCGGCGCGGTGGCGCTGTACTCGCGGCGTCTGCCGGCGCACGTCGTCGCGCGGGTGATCGGCACCCTGGCGCTGGTCAGCGTCGGCTTCCTGGCATTCCTGCTGTTCACCTCCAACCCGTTCGCGCGGCTGCTGCCGGCACCGCTGGAAGGGCGCGATCTCAATCCGCTGCTGCAGGATCCCGGCCTGGTGATCCATCCGCCGCTGCTGTACGCCGGCTACGTCGGCTTCGCGGTGCCGTTCGCCTTCGCCATCGCCGCGCTGCTGGACGGCCAGGTGGACGCGCGCTGGCTGCGCTGGACGCGGCCGTGGACCAACGTGGCCTGGGGTTTTCTGACCATCGGCATCGCCCTCGGCAGTTGGTGGGCATACTACGAACTGGGCTGGGGCGGCTGGTGGTTCTGGGACCCGGTGGAGAACGCCAGTTTCATGCCGTGGCTGGCCGGCGCGGCGCTGCTGCATTCGCAGGCAGTCACCGAGAAACGCGGCAGCTTCGGCGCCTGGACCCTGTTGCTGGCGATCGCCGCATTCTCGCTGTCGCTGCTCGGCACCTTCCTGGTGCGCTCGGGCGTGCTGACCAGCGTGCACTCGTTTGCCGCCGATCCCGCCCGCGGCCTGTTCATCCTGGTGTTCCTGAGCCTGCTGTGCGGCGGCGCGCTGCTGCTGTATGCGCTGCGCGGCGGCCGCGTGGCGGCGGCAGCCGACGAGGCGCGGCAACGCTTCGCCCCGGCCTCACGCGAGACCCTGCTGCTGGCCAACAACCTGCTGCTGACCTGCGCCTGCGCGATGGTGCTGCTGGGCACGCTGTATCCGCTGCTGGCCGATGCGCTGGACCTGGGCAAGCTGTCGGTGGGGCCGCCCTACTTCGGCACCTTGTTCATCGTGCTGATGGCGCCGCTGGTGGCGCTGCTGCCGTTCGGCCCGCTGACCCGCTGGCAGCGCGAACAGGCGTCGCGGCCGCTGGCGCTGCTGGCACCCTGGGCCGGCCTGGCCCTGCTGGCCGGTGCGATCGGCTTCTTCCTGGCGCCGCAGGGCGCGTGGAAGACTGCTGCCGGCGTCGCCGCCGCGACCTGGGTGCTGCTGGGCACCGCGCGCTTCGTATGGAGCCGGCGGCAGCTCAAGGGCAGCCGCTTCACCGCCGAGATGCTGGGCATGACCCTGGCGCACACCGGCATCGCAGTGTTCCTGGCCGGGGCGCTGCTGGTCGAGGCGCTGGAGCAGCAGCGCGAAGTGGCGCTGGCGCCCGGACAGCACCTGGAGCTGGGCCGCTATCGTTTCGAGCTGCAGGGGCTGGACCAGCGCAAGGGCCCCAACTACGTGGCCGAACGCGCGCATGTACAGGTGCTGCGCGACGATCGCCCGCTGGCGCTGCTGCACCCCGAAAAACGCCTGTACGCCAGCGGCGGCCAGAACATGACCGAAGCCGGCATCCACCCTGGCCTGTTCGGCGACGTCTACGTCGCCCTCGGCGAGCCGCTGGGCGGCAACGCCTGGGCGATGCGCGTCCACGTCAAACCCTTCGTGCGCTGGATCTGGCTTGGCGCGGCGCTGATGGCGCTGGGCGGTTTCGTCACCGCCGCCGACCGGCGCTTCCGTCGTTCCCCGGAGACCCCCTGATGTCCGCTCCCGCTCCACGTCGCCTGCCGCTGCCCGCCATCCTGCTGGGTGCGCTGTTCTTCCTCGGCCTGCTGGCGTTGATGGTGTATGCGGTGCAGCGTTCCGGCAGCGCCGATCGCGACGCGCTGCCCTCGGCGCTGATCGGCAAGCCGGCGCCGGCGTTCGAACTGCCGCTGCTGCACGACGCCTCGATCCGCGTGCGCAGCAGCGAGTTGCTGGGCGCGCCGTACGTGCTCAACGTGTGGGGCAGTTGGTGCCCGGCCTGCCGCGAGGAACACCCGGTGCTGACCCGCTTCGCGCTCAGCAAGCGTGTGCGGGTGATCGGCTACGACTGGAAGGACACCCGCGAGGACGCGCTGCGCTGGCTGGAGCAGTTGGGCAATCCGTTCCTGGCGGTGCTGTTCGATCCCGAAGGGCGCACCGCGATCGACTGGGGCGTGGCCGCGGCGCCGGAGACCTTCCTGGTCGACGCGCGCGGCGTGGTGCGCTGGAAGCATGCCGGCCCGCTGACCGATGCGATCATCCGCGACGAACTGCTGCCGGCACTGGAGCAGGCCGAGCGCGACGCCCCGCCGACGCGCGCCCAGGGCAAGGCCACGCCATGAGCCAGCACCGCCGGCCCGCGCTGCGGCTGGGCCTGCTGGCGCTGCTGGCGTGGTCCACGCTGGCCGGCGCCGAACCGGTGTCCGATCCGACGCCGCTGGCCTACCGCTCCGCCGCCGAGGAGGCGCGCTTCCATGCGCTGACCGCGGAACTGCGCTGCGTGCAATGCCAGAACCAGTCGCTGGCCGACTCCCACGCGCAGATCGCCATGGACCTGCGCCGCGAAGTGCTGGAACTGATGCACCAGGGCAAATCGGATGCGCAGATCAAGCAGTTCCTGGTCGATCGCTATGGCGAGTTCGTGCTGTACCGGCCGCAACTGGAAGCGCGCACCTGGCTGCTGTGGTTCGGCCCGTTGCTGCTGCTGGCCGGCGGCGCCGTGGTGCTGATCCGGATGGTACGGCGGCGCGCGCCCGCGGCGACGGCGCTGCCGCTGCAGGACGAACAGGAATGGTGAGGCGATGCTGACTTGGGGCATGTCGGCTGCGGCGGTGGCGCTGGCGGCGCTGGTGTTCGCGGTGGTGCTGTGGCCGCTGCGCGGCGGCGGCCGCAACGGTGCGGTGCTGGCGGTGGCGATCCTGTCGCTGGGCGTGGCGACGGCGGCGCTGTACGCGTTGGTCGGCACCCCGCGCGCGTTGCAGGCGCAGAACCGCGAGGCACCACGCACGCTCGAGGATGGCGTGAAGCAATTGCAGGCGGCGCTGGCCAAGGATCCCAACCGGGCCGACGGCTGGGCCTTGCTCGGCCGTAGCCAGATGTCGCTGGGCCACAACGCCGAGGCCGCGGCCGCATTCGCGCGTGCGGTGCGCCTGGCGCCGGAACAGGCGCCGTTGCTGATCGAGGCGGCCGAGGCGCGGGCGATGGCCAACCCGCAACGGCAGTTCGACGACCAGGCGCTGGCCTGGCTGCAGCACGCCCTGCAATTGGCGCCGGGCAGCGAACGCGGCGCCTGGTTCCTCGGCATCGCGCAGCGCCAGCGCGGCCAGGACGCCGCCGCCGCGGCCACCTGGGAAGCGCTGTTGCCGCGCGTGGATGCGGCCACCGCCGCGGCGCTG
>NZ_AQOK01000228.1:0-368 GCF_000364645.1 Xanthomonas sp. SHU 308
GATTGCCTCCACCGTCGGCGCCAACGGCGCCATGTTGCACAAGACGATGACCGACAACCTGGACAAGGAGATCCACGGTTTGTTCACGGGCGACGATAATTCCAGCGCAGCCGATGCGATCGACCAGAATCTGGAGTACACCCAGCTTGCGATGGCGGCCCTGGATGCGGTGAAGGTGAACGCCAACGATCCGGAGTCGATCGATCAGAAGAGCCGAGCGATCCTGTTGGCTGGATTCGGCACGGCCGGTCCGCCCATGGTCGCCGGTGCGATGTTGTTGCTGTTCAAGTTCACTCTGGCCTTCCTGATCGGCATCGGGCCGATCTTCATCTTCTTTTTGATGTTCGAGCAGACCAAGGACCTGTTCA
>NZ_AQOK01000229.1:0-5751 GCF_000364645.1 Xanthomonas sp. SHU 308
TGCCCGAGCCTGCCCGCCATCGCCGCCGAGACGGCCCCCGCGCCCGCTGCCGCAGCCGGCCAGGCCGACTGCCCGCGCGGCGCCATCGCCCTGGTCACCGGCAATGCCGGTCAGGTGTCGCCCAAGACCTGCCTGGCGCCGTCGATGAAGCCGTTCGCCCTGCAGCGCGGGCAACTGTTCGCGGTCACCCTCTCCGAGAACGGGTCGACCGGCAGTGCCTGGGCCTTGCGCAGCTTGCCCGCGCCGCTGGCGCTGCTCGACATCGAGCATGCACCCGGCACGGCCTGCGCCACCGGTCGCATGGGTTGCCCCAGCACTGTCACCTACACCTTCAAGGCCACCGATCACGGCAGCGGCGCGATCGAGCTCGTCTACTCGCGGCATTGGGAGGACCGTGCCACCGACTCGCGTTCGATCCGGGTCGAGGTGAAGTAGCCGCCATCGCCCGCCGCCGGCGCCTGCAGAGCGGCGCAGCGCCGGTGTGGCACCGATCGGTTCGAGAGGGGGTGAGGCGTACCGCCGCCGCCGCTCAGGGCGACGGCGGCGCTTCGCCTTCGCTGCGCACCAGCAGCACCGGGATTTCGCTGCGGCGATGCATGTCCTTGCGCATGGGCAGCGCGTGCAGCGCCTCGGTCACCGCATTGAGCGCCGGATCGGCGCCGCGCAGCGGTCGCCACAGGCCGATCAGGTTGAAGTGGCGCTCGTAGCGCAGGCTCTGCGCGCTGCCCAGCCACAGCGGCACGTTGCCCGGCTGCAGGCGCGCCGGCGCCGGCCACAGCCGCAGCGCGTACAGCTCGTCCGGATTCGAACCGGGGCGCAGCATCAGCAGCGATTCCACCCGCGTGTCCAGCGTCGCCGGCAGCACCGGCACCTGCGCCGGCGTGGCCTTGTAGTCGAGCAACTGCAGCGCCTGCTGCCAGCCGGCCTGCGGCTGCACGCGCCAGCCGGCCGCTTCGAGCTGGCGCTGCAGCGGCGCCAGCGGCCCGGCCACCTGGATGTCCAACGGCCAGCGTTGGTCGTCGTCGAACTCGTTGCGCCGCGACGGCAGGGTGCGCCAGTCGTGCTGCCACCAGGCCGCGTCCGCCAGTTGCGTGACCTGCGGCGGCGGCGGTTCGAACTTGGCCAGCTTGCGTTCCAGTTGGCGCGGCGCGTACCACAGCGCGGCGATCGCGAAGCCGCCGTAGAACAGCCAGGCCAGCGGCTTCATCCAGAACCCGCGGTTGAAGCGGCGGCGGTAGGCGATGCCTAGCACCAGCAGCCAGAAGATGCCGAACAGCATGCCGCCGACCACGTCGCTGAGCCAGTGCGCGCCCAGGTACAGGCGGGCGAAGCCGATCAGGGTCACCACCGCGCCGGACAGCAGGTACGGCCACACCCGCGAGCGCCCGGGCAACTCGCGCGCGATCAGCACCGCGAAGAAGCCGAAGCTGATGGTGGCCATGGTCACCGCCACCGAGGGGAAGCCGAAACCGCTGCTGGCCGCCGGCGGGCGTACCACGTGCACGGTGGTGCCGAGCAGCTTGGTGAGGGCCAGGCCGAACGCCAGCGCCGCCAGCCAGTGCGCCGCGGCCATCCAGCGTCGGCGCCAGGCCAGGTAGAGCAGGCCCAGCGCGGTCGGCGGCAGCAGCACCTGCCAGTCGCCGAGCGAGGCCAGTGCGGTCATCGGATAGTCGGCCAGCGGGTTGCGCAGGGCCAGCATCAGGTCGTGCACGGCCAAGTCCAGGCGCAGCGGCTCGCCGTGCGCCACCACCACCATCAGCAGCGCGAACCAGCCCCAGCCCAGCGCCAGCAGCATCACCGCCAGCATCGCCAGCGGCACCGATTCGCGGCGCTGCGGGTCGAACACCGCGATCGAGTAGCGGCCCAGCACCGGGTGCCGGCGCGACCAGTCCAGGCCGCGCGCCAGCAGTGCGTCCATGTGCCCAGCCGACCAGCGGTAGCCGTACAGCACGATGGCCCACACCAGGCCCAGCGCCAGCGCCAGCAGGCCCAGCACCAGGAACAGGCGCCCGGCGACCGCGGCCACCGCGTCGTAGGCCTGGCCCAACAGCCAGCCCGGTCCCAGAAACAGCAGCGACCAGGTCACCGCGGCCACGCTGCTGGGTAGCAGATAGCGCCGCAGCGGCATCTTCATCATGCCCGCCACTGCCGGCACGAACGGACGGATGGCGCCGACATAGCGCGCCACCAGGATGCTCTTGAAGGCATTGCGGCGGAACATCGCCTCGCCGCGGTCGAGCAACTGCGGATAGCGCTTGAACGGCCAGTAGTTGCGCAACTGATGGCCCCAGCGATAGCCGACCCAGTAGCTGAGCGCATCGCCGATCAGCGCCCCGAGCGCGGCGCTGACCACCGCGTACGGGCCGGAGATCTGGCCCAGGCCGATCAGCACGCCGATCGCGAACAGCAGCGGCAGCGCCGGCACCAGGGTGCCGAGGATGATGACCGCATCGCAGAACGCGATGGCGAAGATGACCGCGCCGGCCAGGATGGGGTGTGCTGCGATCCACTCCAGCGTGGCATCGGTCCATGAGGCATTCATCGGTCAAGTATAGAGGGAGCGCGATGACGGTCCGTTAGCGCCGGGGTGCCGTGTCGGGCGACCGGCCTTGCGCAACCGGGCCGCCCGGCAGACCTGGTCTGCCGTCGGGCGCGTCGTTGTCGCCGTCCCGTGCCGGTGCCGGCAGCGCCGCCACGCCGAAGCCGGTGCGTGACGCCGTCGCTTCCCAGGGCGGCGGCCGATCCGCCGGCGCAGCATGCGCTGGCACCTGGCACGACGCCCAGGTGAGCAGCACCGGACCAGGTGCCTGCCTGGAGCTGGCGGGCGACCGCGCAGACCCGTCAAACCGCGTCGCACGCTCTACACTGGCCGGATGCCTGCCCCCGCTTCCCGCACCGTCCAGATCCTCAAGGCCGACAGCTTCGGCCGCATCCTGCTGCTGGGCGAGGGCGAGGCGCGCTTCGTCCGCCGCGACCTCACCGCCTCGCCGTGGTGGCTGCGGCTGCCCGCATGGTGGCTGGCGCGGCGCGAGGCGCTCGCCCTGCGGCAGCTGAACGGCATGGCGGCGACGCCGCAGCTGCGCGGTTGGGACGGCACGTTCCTGGATCGCAGTTATCTGGACGGCGCGGCGATGTACCAGCGGCCGCCGCGCGGCGACCTGGCCTATTTCCGCGCCGCGCGGCGCCTGCTGCAGCAGGTGCATCGGCGCGGGGTGGCGCACAACGACCTGGCAAAGGAGGCCAACTGGCTGGTGCTGGAAGACGGCAGCCCGGCGCTGATCGACTTCCAGCTGGCCGTGCGCGGCGCGCCGCGTTCGCGCTGGATGCGCCTGCTGGCGCGCGAGGACCTGCGCCATCTGCTCAAGCACAAGCGCATGTACTGCGCGCACGCGCTGACCCCGGTCGAGCGGCGCCTGCTCAAGCGCCATTCCTGGGTGCGTGAACTGTGGTTCGCCAGCGGCAAGCCGGTCTATCGCTTCGTCACCCGGCGCCTGCTCAAGTGGGAAGACAACGAGGGACAGGGGCCGAAGCCCTGAAAGGCCGGGAGTGGGGAATGGAGAATGGGGAATGGAAAAAGCGGACCGCGCGCGCGTCTGGTCTCACGGGTACGCAGCGAGAAGGCGCTAAGCTTTTCCCATTCCCGGTTCCCCATTCTCCATTCCCACTCCAATGACCCTCAAAGGTAAAACCCTCCTAATCACCGGCGCCTCGCGCGGCATCGGGCTGGCGATCGCGCTGCGGGCGGCGCGCGATGGTGCCAATGTGGCGATCGCAGCGAAGTCGGCGGTGCCCAATCCCAAGCTGCCCGGCACCATCCACACCGCCGCGGCGGCGGTGGAGGCGGCCGGTGGGCGCGCGCTGGCGCTGAAGTGCGACATCCGCCAGGAGGAGCAGGTGCGTGCGGCGGTGGCGGCGACGGTGGAGGCCTTCGGCGGCATCGACATCCTGGTCAACAACGCCAGCGCGATCTGGCTGCGCGGTGCGCTGGACACGCCGATGAAGCGCTTCGACCTGATGCAGCAGGTCAATGCGCGCGGCAGCTTCCTGTGCGCGCAGGCCTGCCTGCCGCACCTGCTGCGCAGCGCCAACCCGCACATCCTGACCCTGGCGCCGCCGCCGTCGCTGGACCCGAAGTGGTGGGCGCCGCATACCGGCTACACGCTGGCGAAGATGGGCATGAGCTTCGTCACCCTCGGCCTGGCCGGCGAGTTCGGCCCGCAGGGCGTGGCCGTCAATGCGCTGTGGCCGCGCACGCTGATCGCCACCGAGGCGCTGAACATGATTCCCGGCGTCGACGCCGGCAACGGCCGCCGACCGGAGATCATGGCCGACGCCGCGCACGCCGTGCTGACCCGGCCGGCGGCCGGCTTCTACGGCCAGTTCCTGATCGACGACGCGGTGCTGGCCGAGGCCGGGGTGCACGAGTTGTCCGGCTACGCGCTGGATCCGTCGCAGCCGCTGCTGCCGGACCTGTTCCTGGACTGAGACGCGGCGCCCGCGTCGCCAGGTTTGCCGCGGCCGCGCGTTGCGGGCGTCGCGAGGCCGCGATCGCAACGCGCCGCTACGGGCGGCGACGCGTTGCAAAAACGCTCTGTTCCATCCGATCGCATTCGCTGCCGCGATGACCACGCGCGGCACGGCTATGCTGCCGGGGTCTTCACGCCACCGCCGCCCATGCCCGCTCCAGTCGCCGTCGCCCTGCCGCGTCTTCCCGAGTCCCGCCACGCCATCCACGCCGATCTCAGCGACAACGAGCGGCACATGCTCGATCGCCTGCGCTTGGCCGGCACCGCCACCCGCGCTGATCTGAGCCGCAGCACCGGGCTGACCGTGCAGTCGGCGGTGCGCCTGGTCGACGCGCTGGCCGAGCGCGGCCTGGTCGCGATCGGTGCCTCGCTGGCGCACGCGGGCCGCGGCAAGCCGGGCGCGGGCATCGCGCTCAATCCCGGTTACGGCCATACCGTCGGCTACGCCATCGCCACCGATGCGCTGTCGCTGGCGCTGCTGGATTTCAGCGGGCAGATCCGCGGCACCGCCGAACATGCGCTGCGCTCGACCGAGCCGGCCGCGCTGCTGGCGCAACTGCGCGAGGCCGACGCGGCGCTGACCGCGGCGGCCGGCGCCGGGCTGGGTCCGCGCCTGGGCGCGGGGGTGGCGATGACCGGCTTCTTCGTCGAGGACGGTGTGCACATGAATCCGCCCGAGCCGCTGCGCGCGCTGGGCGAGCTGTCGATCGGCGACTGGCTGGCCGAGGCGCTGGGCCTGCCGGTGTGGGTGGACAACGACGGCACGGTGGCGGCGGCGGGCGAGAGCCTGCTCGGCATCGGCCGCCAATACCGCGACTTCGCCTATCTGCACTTCAACTACGGCCTGGGCGGCGGCGTGGTGATCGACGGCACCTGCCTGCGCGGCGCGCACGGCAACGCCGGCGAATTCGCCGGCATGCTGCCGCAGCAGGGGCTGGAGCGCGGCACGCTGGAACTGTTGCGGCAACTGCTGGCCGAAGACGGCATCGCGCTGCCCGACATCCGCGCGTTGCTGGCCGCCTACGATCCGGCGTGGCCCGCGATCGAGCGCTGGATCGCGCGGGTGGCGCCGGGTCTGTCGCTGATCGTGTCGGCGATCGTGGCGATCTTCGATCCGCAGGCGGTGGTGTTCGGTGGGCGCATGCCGCGCGAGCTGGCGACGCGGCTGATTCCGCACGTGCGCATCGACAACCAGCCGCGCCGCGGCCAGGCGCGGCCGTTGCCA
>NZ_AQOK01000230.1:0-7408 GCF_000364645.1 Xanthomonas sp. SHU 308
CACGCGGCGCGCTGCGGCAACGGCCCTGCCGCGCCTGCGTGGCGGGCGTCGGCTGGATCGCCCACAGGCGGCGGCGTTCCCGCCCCACGTCGCGATCGCGGCGCAGGGTCACGGCCCCCGCTGATTCCGCCGTCTTTCCCGGCGCCGGCCTGGCCGCGCCGGACTCTCACCAGCAAGGATCTTCCCCGTGGGCTTTTCGACGATCTTCATCCGCCGCCCGATCGCCACCACCTTGCTGATGGCAGGCGTGCTGCTGCTCGGCATCCTCGGCTACCGGCAGCTGCCGGTGTCGGCGCTGCCGGAAATCGACGCGCCCAGCCTGGTGGTGACCACGCAGTATCCCGGCGCCAACGCCAGCACCATGGCCTCGCTGGTGACCACGCCGCTGGAGCGCCAGCTCGGGCAGATCTCCGGGCTGCAGATGATGACCTCCGACTCGTCGGCCGGTCTGTCCACGATCGTGCTGCAGTTCGCGATGGACCGCGACATCGACATCGCCGCGCAGGACGTGCAGGCGGCGATCCGCCAGTCCACCCTGCCCTCCTCGCTGCCCTACCAGCCGGTCTACAACCGGGTGAACCCGGCCGACGCGGCGATCCTCACCCTCAAGCTCAGCTCCGACACGCTGCCGCTGCGCGAGGTCAACAACTACGCCGACTCGATCCTGGCCCAGCGCCTGTCGCAGGTCCCGGGCGTGGGCCTAGTGTCGATCGCCGGCAACGTGCGTCCGGCGGTGCGCATCCAGGTCAATCCGGCGCAACTGTCGAACATGGGCCTGACCCTGGAGGCGCTGCGCAGCGCGCTGACCCAGACCAACGTCAACGCGCCGAAGGGCTCGCTCAACGGCAAGACCCAGTCCTACAGCATCGGCACCAACGACCAGCTGTCCAGCGCCGCCGAGTACCGCGACACCGTGATCAGCTACCGCAACGGCGCGCCGGTGCGGCTGTCGGACGTGGCCAAGGTGGTGGACGGGGTGGAGAACGACCAGCTCGCCGCCTGGGCAGACGGCAAGCCGGCGGTGCTGCTGGAAGTGCGCCGCCAGCCCGGCGCCAACATCGTGCAGACGGTCGAGCAGATCCGCGCGATCCTGCCGCAGCTGCAGGGCGTGCTGCCGGCCGGCGTGCACCTGGACGTGTTCTCCGACCGCACCGAGACCATTCGCGCCTCGGTACACGAGGTCAAGTTCACACTGATCCTGACCATCGGCCTGGTGGTGGCGGTGATCTTCGTGTTCCTGCGCCGGCTGTGGGCCACCGTGATCCCGTCGGTGGCGGTGCCGCTGTCGCTGGCCGGCACCTTCGCGGTGATGGCCTTCGCCGGCATGTCGCTGGACAACCTGTCGCTGATGGCGCTGGTGGTGGCCACCGGCTTCGTGGTCGACGATGCGATCGTGATGATCGAGAACATCGTGCGCTACATCGAACAGGGCAAGAGCGGCCGCGAGGCCGCGGAGATCGGCGCGCGCCAGATCGGCTTCACCGTGCTGTCGCTGACCGTGTCGCTGGTGGCGGTGTTCCTGCCGCTGATCCTGATGCCCGGCGTCACCGGCCGCCTGTTCCACGAGTTCGCCTGGGTGCTGAGCATCGCGGTGGTGATCTCGATGCTGGTGTCGCTGACGCTGACGCCGATGATGTGCGCCTACCTGCTCAAGCCCGACGCACTGCCCGAGGGCGAGGACGCGCACGAGCGCACCGCGGCGGCCGGTAAGACCACGCTGTGGTCGCGCACCGTGGGCGTGTACGAGCGCAGCCTGGACTGGGTGCTGGGCCACCAAAAGCTGACCCTGCTGGTGGCGCTGGCGACGATGGTGCTGACCGTGCTGCTGTACGTGGTGATCCCCAAGGGCCTGCTGCCCGAGCAGGACACCGGGCTGATCACCGGCGTGGTCCAGGCCGACCAGAACGTGGCGTTCCCGCAGATGGAGCAGCGCACCCAGGCGGTGGCCGAGGCGCTGCGGCGCGACCCGGCGGTGACCGGCGTGGCCGCCTTCATCGGCGCCGGCTCGATGAACCCCACCCTCAACCAGGGCCAGCTCAGCATCGTGCTGAAGCCGCGCAGCGACCGCGACAGCCTGGAAGACCTGCTGCCGCGGCTGCAGAAGGCGGTGGCCGGGCTGCCCGGCGTCGCCCTGTACCTGAAGCCGGTGCAGGACGTGACCCTGGACACCCGCGTGGCCACCACCGAGTACCAGTACTCGCTCTCGGACGTGGACAGCGCCGAGCTGGCGACCCAGGCCACGCGCCTGACCGAGGCGCTGCGCAAGCGCCCGGAACTGGCCGACGTGGACAACAACCTGGCCAACCAGGGCCGTGCGCTGGAACTGCACGTGGACCGCGAAAAGGCCAGCACCCTCGGCGTGCCGATGCAGACCATCGACGACACGCTGTACGACGCCTTCGGCCAGCGCCAGATCTCCACCATCTTCACCCAGCTCAACCAGTACCGCGTGGTGCTGGAAGTGGCGCCGGAGTTCCGCACCAGCACCGCGCTGCTCAACCAACTGGCGGTGGCCAGCAACGGCAGCGGCGCGCTGACCGCCAGCAACGCCACCAGCTTCGGCCAGACCACCTCCAGCAACTCCTCCACCGCCACCGGCATCGGCGCGCAGAACACCGGCATCACCGTCGGCAGCGGCGGCACCGTGCCGCTGGCGGCGGTGGCCGAGGCCAAGCAGTCGACCACGCCGCTGGTGGTCAGCCACCAGCAGCAACTGCCGGCGGTCACCGTGTCGTTCAACCTGGCGCAGGGCTACTCGCTGTCGCAGGCGGTGGCGGCGATCGAGGAAACCCGCGCGCAGTTGCAGTTGCCGCCGCAGCTGCATGCCGAGTTCATCGGCAAGGCCGCCGAATTCACCGGCAGCCAGACCGACGTGGTGTGGCTGCTGCTGGCCTCGGTGGTGCTGATCTACATCGTGCTGGGCGTGCTGTACGAGAGCTACATCCACCCGCTGACGATCATCTCCACGCTGCCGCCGGCCGGCGTCGGCGCGCTGCTGGCGCTGATGCTGTGCGGGCTGAGCCTGTCGGTGGACGGCATCGTCGGCATCGTGCTGCTGATCGGCATCGTCAAGAAGAACGCGATCATGATGATCGACTTCGCGATCGACGCACGCCGCGAGGGCGCCAACGCCCACGACGCGATCCGTCGCGCCTGCCTGCTGCGTTTCCGCCCGATCATGATGACCACCGCCGCGGCGATGCTCGGCGCACTGCCGCTGGCGCTGGGCGATGGCATCGGCTCGGAACTGCGCCGCCCGCTCGGCATTTCCATCGTCGGCGGTCTGCTGCTGTCGCAGCTGGTCACCCTATACACCACCCCGGTGATCTACCTGTACATGGAACGCGCCTCCGAGCGCGTGCGTCGCTGGCGCGAGCGGCGTGCGGCGCGGCAGGCGACGGCGGCGGAGGGAAGGGCGTGAGGGGCCGGGAATCGGGAATGGGGAATCGGGAATCGGAAAGCGCCGAGTCCGCACGCTGCCGACTCGTTCACTCCATGCCGGATCCTCGAAAGACTGACACAGGGCGCGTACTGCGATTCCCGATTCCCCATTCCCCATTCCCGGCCCCATGAACATCTCCGCGCCCTTCATCCGCCGTCCCATCGGCACCGCGCTGCTGGCCATCGGCCTGTTCGTGATCGGCATGATGTGCTACCTGCGCCTGGGCGTGGCGGCGCTGCCGAACATCTCGATCCCGGTGATCTTCGTGCAGGCCAGCCAGGCCGGCGCCGATGCCTCGACCATGGCCGCCACGGTCACCGCGCCGCTGGAGCGGCACCTGGGCCAGGTGCCCGGCATCGACACCATGCGCTCCTCCAGCTCGGAGGGGAACAGCCAGGTGTTCATGGTGTTCCAGAGCAGCCGCAACATCGATTCGGCGGCGCAGGACGTGCAGACCGCGATCAACGCCGCGCAGGCCGACCTGCCCTCCGGCCTGGCCACGCCGCGCTACCAGAAGGCCAATCCCAACGACGACCCGGTCATCGCCATCGCCCTGACCTCGGACACGCAGTCGGCCGACGAGCTGTACAACGTCGCCGATTCGCTGCTCGCGCAGCGCCTGCGCCAGATCACCGGCGTGGCCTCGGTGGACATCGGCGGCGCCTCCACCCCGGCGGTGCGGGTGGACGTGAACCTGCGCGCGCTCAATGCCATGGGCCTGACCCCGGACGACCTGCGCAACGCGGTGCGCGCGGCCAACGTCACCTCGCCCACCGGCTTCCTCAGCGACGGCGCCACCACCACGGCCATCGTCGCCAACGACGCGGTGGCCAAGGCCGCCGACTTCGGCCAGGTGGTGATCAGCCAGCAACAGGGCCGCGCGGTGCGCCTGCGCGACATCGCCAACGTCTACGACGGCCAGCAGGATGCCTACCAGGCGGCCTGGTTCGGCGGCAAGCCGGCGGTGGTGATGTACGTGTTCACCCGCGCCGGCGCCAACATCGTGGAGACGGTGGACCGGGTCAAGGCCGAGATCCCGATGCTGCGCACCTACCTGCAGCCGGGCACCAGGATGACGGCGTACTTCGACCGCACGCCGACCATCCGCGCCTCGCTCAACGAGGTGCAGGCCACGCTGATGATCAGCCTGGCGATGGTGGTGCTGACCATGGCGCTGTTCCTGCGCCGGCTGGCGCCCACGCTGATCGCCGCGGCCACCGTGCCGCTGTCGTTGGCCGGCGCGGCGCTGGCGATGTACGTCATGGGCTTCACCCTCAACAACCTGAGCCTGCTGGCGCTGGTGATCGCGATCGGCTTCGTCGTCGACGATGCGATCGTGGTCATCGAGAACATCATGCGCCACCTCGACGAGGGCATGTCGCGGCTGGACGCGGCGCTGGCCGGCGCGCGCGAGATCGGCTTCACCATCGTCTCGATCACCGCCTCGCTGGTGGCGGTGTTCATTCCGATCCTGTTCGCCAGCGGCATGATCGGGGTGTTCTTCCGCGAGTTCACCGTCACCCTGGTCGCGGCGATCTGCGTCTCGGCGGTGGTCTCGCTGACGCTGACCCCGGCGCTGTGCAGCCGCTTCCTGTCCGCGCACGCCGAGCCGGAGCAACCCGGCCGCTTCGGCGCCTGGCTGGAGCGCATGCACGATCGCATGCTGCGCGTGTACACCGTGGCCCTGGACTTCTCGCTGCGCCACGCGCTGCTGCTGGCGCTGACCCCGCTGCTGCTGATCGCGGCCACGGTGTTCCTGGCCGGCGCAGTCAAGAAGGGCTCGTTCCCGGCGCAGGACACCGGCCTGATCTGGGGCCGCGCCACCTCCAGCGCCACCGTGTCCTTCGCCGACATGGTCAACCGCCAGCGCCGCATCACCGACATGCTGATGTCCGACCCGGCGGTGAAGATCGTCGGCGCGCGCCTGGGCAGCAGCCGCCAGGGCTCCAGCGCCAGCTTCAACATCGAGCTCAAGCGCCGCGACGAAGGCCGCACCGATACCACCGCGCAGGTGCTGGCGCGGCTCAGCGCCAAGGCCGACCGCTACCCCGACCTGCAGCTGCGCCTGCGCGCGATCCAGGATCTGCCCAGCGACGGTGGCGGCGGCACCAGCCAGGGCGCGCAGTACCGCGTCTCGCTGCAGGGCAACGACAACGCGCAGTTGCAGGAGTGGCTGCCCAAACTGCAGGCCGCCCTGAAGCAGAACCCCAAGCTGCGCGACGTCGGCACCGACGTGGACAACGCCGGCCTGCGCCAGAACATCGTCATCGACCGCGCCCTGGCCGCGCGCCTGGGCGTGTCGATCGGCGCCATCGACGGCGCGCTGTACGGCGCGTTCGGCCAGCGCCAGATCTCCACCATCTACTCCGACCTCAACCAGTACAGCGTGGTGGTCAACGCGCTGCCGGACCAGACCGCCACGCCGGCGGCGCTGAACCGCATCTACGTGCCCACCCGCAACGGCACGATGATCCCGCTGACCGCGGTGGCGCGTCAGGTGCCGGGGCTGGCGCCGTCGCAGATCACGCACATGAACCAGTACACGACCATGGACCTGAGCTACAACCTGGCGCCAGGCGTGAGCACCGGCGAGGGCGATGCGATCATCGCCGCCACCGTGGCCGGGCTGCGCATGCCCGGCGATATCCGCATCGCCGACGGCGGCGGCTTCGGCGTGCAGCTGCAGCCGAACTCGATGCTGGTGCTGGTGCTGGCCGCGATCGTGGTGGTCTACATCGTGCTGGGCATGCTCTACGAGAGCCTGGTGCACCCGGTGACCATCCTCTCCACCCTGCCGGCCGCCGGCATGGGCGCCCTGCTGGCGCTGTGGGTCACCGACACCGAGCTATCGGTGATCTCGATGATCGCGCTAGTGCTGCTGATCGGCATCGTCAAGAAGAACGCGATCATGATGATCGACTTCGCCCTGGTCGCCGAGCGCGAGCACGGCAAGACCCCGCTGGAGGCCGCGCGCGAAGCCTGCATCGTGCGCTTCCGCCCGATCATGATGACCACGATGGTGGCGATCCTGGCTGCGGTGCCGCTGGCGGTGGGCCTGGGCGAAGGCTCGGAGCTGCGTCGCCCGCTCGGCATCGCGATGATCGGCGGCCTGCTGATCTCGCAGAGCCTGACCCTGCTCAGCACCCCGGCGCTGTACGTGATCTTCTCCTGCCTGCGCGAACGTTGGTACGCGCGGCGTGCGCGTCGGCGCGAGCGCCGGCTGGGAATGGAGAATCGGGAATCGGGAATGGGGAAAAGCGAAAAGCCAAGGAGCGTTCATGCACCACGTGGGTGACATTGACATAGGCGGGCCGAGTTACCGCCATCACTCGACCCGCACGCCTTTCCGATTCCCCACTCCCGATTCCCTATTCCCGGCTTCTCAGCCACACCCTTCCACGTAATCCACCTGCGGCGGCAGGCCCACGCGCCAGGCGACGGCCTTGCCGGCGGCGTCGGTCTCGAACACCAGCACGCCAGGCTGGCCGGACTCGCCGCGCACGCGCAGCACCTTGGCGCCTTCGACGTACTTGTGCGGCTGCTCTTCCACGCGACCGGCATACAGCGCGCGCAGTTGCGCCAGGTCAATGCCGACCTTGCCGCCGCCGGGCGCGGTCTCCTTGGGGGTGCGCACGTCGTAGCGCACCAACTTGTCGTCTTCGATCATCAGGCCGAACCGGTTGTTGCCCTTGGCCCAGCGCGGACGCAGCACGTAGCAGCTGCTGCCGGCGCTGGGCTGGCCGTCGAGCTCGCCGCCCCAGGCGGCGCGTGCCTGCGCCGCCGACATGCCCAGGCGCAGGTCGCCATAGCCATCGATGCGGGCCAGTTGCCGGTCGTCCGCGGCCAGTTCCGGCGGCAGCGCCGAGGCCGGCGCCTGTGCCGGCGGCACGTCGCTATCGGGCTGGTCGATGTCCGGCGGCGGCAAGGCGCCGTCGTCGGCGGTGGCGGGTGCCGCGGTCGGCGCCT
>NZ_AQOK01000231.1:0-14112 GCF_000364645.1 Xanthomonas sp. SHU 308
CCGCCGCCGCGGCCGTACCCGGTGCAGCGTGGCCTGACTGCGCCGATGCGCCAGGCCGCACAGCGCGCCGGCCGCCTGGCGGCGATGCAGGCCTGGGCCGGGCAGTCGGCGTGGATGGCCCAGGCCGAGCCCGCCGCGACGTTGGTTGAACGCTGGTGGACGCAGGCGCAGGCCCTGCTGTGACATCGCAGGTCTTCCACCACGGGCAGCCTGCCGGCGCCGAGCTGCTGGCCGCCGCCGCGCTGGTGAACTATGGGCACTTCAGCACCATGCAGGTGCGCAATGGCGCCGTGCGCGGGTTCGAGCTGCATCTGCAGCGGCTGCAACAGGCCAATACGGCGCTGTTCGGCAGCGCCTTGGCGGCCGAGCGCGTGCGCGGCGAGCTGCGCGCGGCGCTGGCCGCGTTCGGCAGGGGCGACGCGTCGCTGCGCGTCACCGTGTGCTCGCCGGCATTCACCCTGCGCCGGGCCGACGCCGACTGCGCGGTGGAACTGCTGGTGTCGCTGGCGGAACCGGCGCAGGCCGACCCGGCGCCGTTGCGCCTGCGCAGCAGCGTGTTCGCACGCGAGGCGGCGCAGCTCAAACACGTCGGCACCTTCGGCGCCTTCCACCAGCGCCGCCTTGCGCTGCAGGCCGGCAGCGACGACGCGCTGTTCGTCGACGCGCAGGGGCAGGTGGCCGAAGGGCCGACCTGGAACCTGGGACTGTGGGACGGCGCCTGCCTGCACTGGCCACAGGCCCCGGCGCTGCACGGCACCCAGCAGCGGCTGCTGCAGGCCGGGCTCGCCGCGCTAGGCGTGGCGCAGGAGGTGCGGCCGCTGTCGCTCCACGAACTCGGGCCGGACGTGGCCGCCTTCACCTGCAACGCCCGCGGCCAGCAGGCGGTGGCGGCAGTGGACGGGCGCGCGTTGCGCCCGGCCGCGGATCTATTGGCCATGCTGGAGGCGGCGTTACACACCCAGCCCTGGCAGGCGATCTGAGCACTCCGTGGACGGCCATCGTGGCATGGCTGCCGCTCCTGGCGAATCCCCAATCTCGAATCCCCAATCCCGCGGCCGCAGGCCACGGCCCAGACTTGGCAGAGCCGAGGCCGGCCGCTATAATCGTCGGTTCACCGCGCCATCCTGGCGACTGGGCAACACCGGAAACTCACCATGGTCAAGATCCGCCTTACCCGTGGCGGCGCCAAGAAGCGCCCCTTCTACCACATCATCGTCACCGACGTGCGCAGCGCGCGCGACGGCCGCAACATCGAACGCGTCGGTTACTACAACCCGGTCGCCCAGGGCGCCGAGCCGCGCGTGGTGCTGGACCTGGCCCGCGTCGACCATTGGGTGTCCAATGGCGCGCAGCTGACCGACAAGGTGCGCAACCTGTACAAGGAAGCCACCAAGAACCAGGCCGCCGCGGCCTGATTCCGCGGGCCGCGCCCAGCGCGCGGCCCTCGCGTTTGCCCCAATGAAAGACAGCCAGCGCCGCATCCTGCTCGGTCGGGTCCTCGGCGCGTTCGGCATCCGTGGCGAGGCCAAGCTCGAGTCCTGGACCGAGCCGCGCCTCGCCATTTTCCGTTATCAGCCCTGGATCGTGCGCAAGCCCGATGGCAGCGAGAGCAGCCTCAGCGGCGTGCGCGGCCGCGAGTCCGGCAAGTACCTGATCGCCACGCTGCCCGAGGTCACCGACCGCGATGCGGTCGAGGCCCTGCGCGGCACCGAGATCTACGTGGCGCGCAGCAGCCTGCCGCCGCCGCGCCCGGACGAGTACTACTGGGTGGACCTGGAAGGCCTGGACGTGCGCACCGTCGACGGCGTGGCGCTGGGGCAGGTGTCGCACCTGTTCTCCACCGGCGCCAACGACGTGCTGGTGGTGCGCGGCGACCGCGAACGGCTGGTGCCGTTCGTGCAGCCGGACTACATCAAGTCGGTGGATTTCGAGGCCAACCTGGTCGTGGTCGACTGGGACCCCGAGTTCTGAGCGAAGCGGCCATGCGGCCGCTTTGGCGTTTGCCTTTCCCATTCCCCATTCCCGGCTCCCCATTCCCAGCCTCATGCGCATCGACGTCATCAGCCTGTTCCCCGAGTTCGTCGCCCAGTGCGCCGGGTTCGGCGTGGTCGGGCGGGCGCAGGAGCGCGCGCTGCTGGACCTGCACGGCTGGAACCCGCGCGACTACGCCAGCGGCGGCTACCGCAAGGTCGACGACCGCCCGTTCGGCGGCGGCCCGGGCATGGTGATGATGATCGAGCCGCTGCAGGCCTGCCTGGAGGCGGTGCGCGCGGCCGATCCGCTGCCGGCGCCGCTGATCTATCTGAGCCCGCAAGGCCGGCCGCTGACCCAGGCCAAGGCCCGCGAACTGGCCGCGCTGCCGCGGCTGCTGCTGCTGTGCGGGCGCTACGAGGGCGTGGACGAGCGTTTCGTCGCCGCCGCGGTGGACGAGGAAATCTCGATCGGCGACTACGTGCTGTCCGGCGGCGAACTGGCCGCGGCGGTGCTGGTGGACGCGGTCACCCGGCTGCAGGAGGGGGCGCTGAACGACGCCGAATCCGCGGCCCAGGACAGTTTCGAGGGCCCGGACGGCCTGCTCGACTGCCCGCACTACACCCATCCGCGCGAACACGCGCTGGGTGAGGTGCCGGCGGTGCTGCGTTCCGGCAACCACGCCGCGATCGCGCGCTGGCGGCGCATGCAGGCGCTGGGGCGGACCTGGCTGCGGCGTCCGGAACTGCTGGACGAGACGGCGCTGAGCGCGGCCGACCGGCGCCTGCTGCAGGAATTCCGCCAGGAGCGGGAGGCGGCGCAGGCCGCCGAACAGGAAAATCCATCCAAGCCCTAGCCATTGCCGCCGGGCTGGGTTAAAATACCCGGCTTTCCGGCCAGTGCGTTCCGTGCTTGGCCCATCCGATATCGCGCAATCGCCGTGCGGCGACTGCCGGACCACCTCACCAGACACAAGCGGTGCCCACCATGAGCAAGCTCAACAAGACCATCCTGGCCGACTTCGAAGCCGCCCAGATCCAGCGCAAGCTGCCGGAGTTCAACCAGGGCGACACCGTCGTCGTCAACGTCAAGGTGAAGGAAGGCAACCGCGAGCGCGTGCAGGCCTACGAAGGCGTGGTGATCGGCACCAAGAACGCCGGCCTGAACTCCTCGTTCACCGTGCGCAAGATCTCGCACGGCTACGGCGTCGAGCGCGTGTTCCAGACCCACAGCGCCACCATCGACTCGGTCGAAGTGAAGCGCCGCGGCAAGGTCCGCGCCGGCAAGCTGTACTACCTGCGTGGCCTGGAAGGCAAGGCCGCCCGCATCAAGGAAGATCTGGCCGCCGCTGCGCAGGCCAAGGTCGCGCGCCAGGCCGCTGCCGCCGCCGCCAAGGCCGAGTAATCTTCCGGCGACCCTCGGTCGCTGCCGCAACGGCCGCCTTCGGGCGGCCGTTTGCGTTTGTGGGGTTTGGATCGCGCCGCGCGGGGGCGGAGCCGTCATGTCCGCGATGGCGGGTCTGGCCGTTTTTGTGGCAGGAGTTTCAGTCGCGTCCCACAGGGGCTTGGCGCCTTTGTGGGAGGGACTTCAGTCCCGACGCGTGCCGGTGTCGGACGGCTTGGGCTTCGTTCGCTGCAGCTGCATGACAGTCGACTCCCGCACAGACAAGGGCGCCTGTGGATCGTGGCGCGAGCGCAGCGCTCAGCGCGCCGGATCCTGCGCCACCGCCACGTCGGCGACCGGTGCCGGCGGCTGCACCGGCACTTCCGCCGGATGCGCCACGGTCTCCGGCCGCGACGGCGCCAGCATCCGCGCGGTGCGCCAGTTGCCCCAGCGGTAATACGCCAGCGACAGCAGCATCGCGCAGGTGGCGCTGGTCGGGAAGCTCCACCACACCGCATCCACGCCCAGCTGCGGCTGCAGCAACTGCGCGAACGGCACGCGGATGCCCCAGAGCGACAGCGCCAGGATCAGCAGCGGCGGGACCACCGCACCGGTGGCGCGGACCACGCCGGAGATGACGAAGGTGACGCCGAAGAACAGGAACGACCACACCGCGATGTGGTTGAGGTGGCGCGCGATCTCCAGTGCCGCGCTGTGCGGCGGCAGGAACAGCGCCAGGGTCCAGCGATCGAACAGGATCAGCGGCGCGATCAGCGCGCCGGTCAGCAGGAAGTTGAACAGCACGCCCTTGCGCGCGGTCGCCGCGACCCGGTCCCAGCGCTGCGCGCCGACGTTCTGCGCGGCCATCGACGAGCAGGCCGCGCCGATCGCCATCGCCGGCATCTGCAGATAGGCCCACAGCTGCAGCGCCGCGCCGTAGGCCGCGGAGGTGGCGGTGCCATAGCCGTTGACCAGCGAGATCATCACGATCATCGCCAGCGAGATCAGCACCATCTGCAGGCCCATCGGCACGCCCTTGACGATCAGCGCACGCAGGATCGGCAGGTCGAGCCGGAACAGCCGCGCGTCGCGGCGGCCCAGCCACAGCACGTGGCGCTTGTGCCGCAGGTACAGCAGCAACCCGGTCAGCGACACCGCCTGCGCGATCAGCGTGGCCCAGGCCGCCCCGGCGATGCCCAGTTTGGGGAACGGCCCCAGCCCGAACAGCAGCAGCGGGTTGAAGCCGATGTCCAGCACCACCGACAGCAGCAGGAAGCGGAACGGTGTGCGCGAATCGCCGGTGCCGCGCAGCGCCGCCGACAGGAAAGCGAAGGTGTACAGCAGCGGCATCGCCAGGAAGATCACCCGCAGATAGGCCTCGGCCAGCGGCAGCGACGCCGCCGGCGTGCCCATCGCCGCCAGCAGGTGCCGCGCCAGCCACCAGCCGCCGGCGGCGATCAATACCGAGATGCCGATGAAGAAGGTGGCGCTGGTGCCCATCACCCGCCGCGCCTGGGCCACGTCGCTGCGGCCCATCGCCTGGCCGATCAGGATGGTGGCGGCCATGCCGATGCCGAACACCGAGCCGATCAGGAAGAACATGATGCTGTTGGCGTTGGCCGCGGCGGTGAGCGCCGCTTCGCCGAGATAGCGGCCGATCCACACGGCATTGACCGAGCCGTTGAGCGATTGCGCGATGTTGCCGGCCAGGATCGGCAGCGAGAACAGCAGCAACTGGCGGCCGATCGGGCCTTCGGTGAGCGCAGCGGGCTTGGTCATCGCGGGTCGGGAGCGAGCGTGAGCCGGCCACACTAGCATCGACGGATGTCGGCGGGGCGATGGGCGGATCTGGGTCTGTAGCGTTCGTGCCGCAGGCGGGCAGGGGGCGGGCCTGCGCCGCCCCACGGCGGGTGGCATGGGCCGTCGCGCGTGGCGGCCGGTCCTGTCCGAGTCGCGGTGGTGCGCTGCGGCGAGGATGGAACTGCGTTCGGCACGGCTCGGGTCATTGCTTGGTGCCGGGTAGGGGGCGACGCCAGCACCGGCATGGGACATGAAACCTGGGCGAGCCGCCCCCCGCTGCGCCTGCCTCGAGGTCGCTCGCTCTCTGTCAACCCATTCATCCCGGAAAGGTGAGCCCCTGCGGCGCGGTGCTTGCATTGGTGCGATCGCATCGCCATCTGTGCGGAGAGACGTGTGCGCCGCGCATGCTCTCGGGCGGCGCGATGGTCTCCGCTCCGGCGCCGCCTTTTGACTGCCTGCAATCCCCAACGCGAGTGGATGTCGAGCAACGCAATGAATGAATCTGTCGTACAAGCTGCCGCGGTGCGCCTGGATGTCTGGCTGTGGGCCGCGCGCTTCTTCAAGACCCGTAGCCTGGCCAAGCAGGCAGTGGAGACCGGCAAGGTGGACGTGGCCGGGCAGCGGCCGAAATCCTCGCGCGCGGTGCGCGTGGGCGAGCAGATGCGCGTGCAGCGCGGCGACGAGGTGTTCGAGATCCAGGTGCTGGGATTGAGCGATACCCGCGGCCCGGCCAGCGTGGCGCAGACCCTGTACCAAGAAAGCGATGCTTCGCGCGAGCGCCGTGCGCAGTTGCGTGCGCAGCGCAGCGCCGAGCGCAACGGCTACCAGGCGCCGGAGGGCAAACCGGACAAGCGTGCGCGGCGGCTGATCCGCGCGCTGGGGGATCTGGACGCGTTGTAGCCGAGTCCGCTGCGCCTGGCCGAGGATCGGTGCGGTTGACCGAGTTGCAGCGGCGACCGAATGGTGTCGTGACGTTGCCGAAGGTGGGTGGTGCGCTGGTCGCGTGTTTCGCTCGATGGCCAGTCGCTGCAAGCAACATCAGGCTTCCTCGGCTGCATGCAGTCGGGACTGAAGTCACTCCCACGACCGGCTTGCGTCCTGGCGAGCGTCGGCGTGCTCATGGCGGTTGACACACCGTGGGAGCGGATTCAGTCGCGACGCAGGGCGGTCAATCCTCGTCATCCCCATTCGTGCGTTGCCCTCTGCGACAGAGCGTGTGGAGCCGCTGCACTCGCGACAACGCCCCGGCGAGCGGGGCGTTGTCGTCATGCGACCAGGACAAGCGGGGCGCCGCAGCGGCGCCCCGTCTGCCGTCGTCAGGCGGCCAGGTCGAAGCGATCCAACTGCATCACCTTGGTCCAGGCGGCGACGAAGTCGCGTACGAACTTCGCCTGCGCGTCGGCGCTGGCATAGACCTCGGCCACCGCGCGCAGCACCGAGTTGGAGCCGAACACCAGGTCGGCGCGGGTACCGGTCCACTTCAACGCGCCGTTCTTGCGGTCGCGGCCTTCGTAGACGTCCTTCATCTCCGAGGTCGCCTTCCACTCGGTGCCCATGTCCAGCAGGTTGGCGAAGAAGTCGTTGCTGAGCACGCCCGGGCGATCGGTGAACACACCGTGCGCGGACTGGCCGCTGTTGGCGCCGAGCACGCGCAGGCCGCCGACCAGCACGGTCATCTCCGGTGCGGTCAGGGTCAGCAACTGCGCCTTGTCGATCAGCAGCGCTTCGGCCGACAGCGCGTAACGGCGCCTGGCGTAGTTGCGGAAACCATCGGCGATCGGTTCCAGCACCGCGAACGACTCCACGTCGGTCTGTTCCTGCGAGGCATCCATGCGGCCCGGCACGAACGGCACCTCGACGATCTGTCCGGCCAGCTTGGCCGCCTGTTCCACCGCGGCGGCACCGCCGAGCACGATCAGGTCGGCCAGCGAGATCCGCTTGCCGCCGCTCTGCGCGCCGTTGAACTGCGCCTGGATGTCCTCCAGCGTGGCCAGCACCTGTGCCAGCTGCGCCGGCTGGTTGACTTCCCAATCCTTCTGCGGGGCCAGGCGAATGCGCGCACCGTTGGCGCCGCCGCGCATGTCCGAGCCACGGAAGGTGGAGGCCGCGGCCCAGGCGGTGGACACCAGTTGCGCCACGCTCAGCCCGGAGTCGAGCAGGGTCTTCTTCAGTGCGGCGATATCCTGCGCGTCGACCAGCGGGTGGTTCACGGCCGGGATCGGGTCCTGCCACAGCAGTTCTTCGGCCGGCACGTCCGGGCCGAGGTAGCGCGCACGCGGGCCCATGTCGCGGTGGGTCAGCTTGAACCAGGCGCGGGCGAAGGCGTCGGCGAACTGCTGCGGGTTCTCCAGGAAGCGGCGCGAGATCTTCTCGTAGGCCGGGTCGAAGCGCAGCGCCAGATCGGTGGTGAGCATGGTCGGCAGGTGCTTCTTCGACGGGTCGTGCGCGTCCGGAATCACCGCCTCGGCGTTCTTGGCCACCCACTGGTGGGCGCCGGCCGGGCTCTTGCTCAGTTCCCAGTCGAACTTGAACAGGTGCTCGAAGAACTCGTTGGTCCACTGCGCCGGCTTGGTGGTCCAGGTGACTTCCAGGCCGCTAGTGATGGTGTCGCCGCCCTTGCCGCTGCCGAAGCTGTTGGACCAGCCCAGCCCTTGGCTCTCCAGGTCGGACGCTTCCGGCTCGGCGCCGACGTGGTCGGCCGGGCCGGCGCCGTGGGTCTTGCCGAAGGTGTGGCCGCCGGCGATCAGCGCCACGGTCTCTTCGTCGTTCATGGCCATGCGGCCGAAGGTGTCGCGGATGTCCTTGGCCGCCAGCAGCGGGTCGGGATTGCCGTCCGGGCCTTCCGGATTGACGTAGATCAGGCCCATCTGCACCGCGGCCAGCGGGTTCTCCAGGTCGCGGGTATGGCGCGCTTCGCTGTCGTCGTCCTTCACCAGCACGCCGTGCGCCTCGTCCACGCCCGGCGAGCCGTGCGCGTAGCGCTCGTCGCCGCCCAGCCACTTGGTCTCGCGGCCCCAGTACACGTCCTGGTCCGGCTCCCAGGTGTCGGCGCGGCCGCCGGCGAAGCCGAAGGTCTTGAAGCCCATCGATTCCAGCGCGACGTTGCCGGTGAGGATCAGCAGGTCGGCCCAGGAGATGGCCTGGCCGTACTTCTGCTTGATCGGCCACAGCAGGCGCCGCGCCTTGTCCAGGCTGACGTTGTCCGGCCAGCTGTTGAGCGGAGCGAAACGCTGCTGGCCGCGGCCACCGCCGCCACGGCCGTCGCCGGTGCGGTAGGTGCCGGCGCTATGCCAGGCCATGCGCACGAACAGCGGGCCGTAGTGGCCGAAGTCGGCCGGCCACCAGTCCTGCGAATCGGTCATCAGCGCATGCAGGTCGCGCTTGAGCGCTTCCAGATCGAGTTGCTTGAACGCCTTGGCGTAATCGAACTGCGGGTCCAGCGGGTTGGAACGGGCGGAATGCTGGTTGAGCAGGTCCACGCGCAACTGCTTGGGCCACCAGTCGCGATTGCTGGTGCCGCTGCCGCTGGCAGCCTGGTGGAACGGGCATTTCGATTCGCTGGTCATGGGAGGCTGCCTTGGCTCTTGGTGGACGAGATGGGGTGGCTCGGCGCCGCGATCATACGGCGGCGACACGGTGAAACTGGAGACACGATAGGTGGAAGCCGCGATTTAGAGAATTCGAATTCTTCTAATCAATCGATAGGACGTAGCTATCACATCGATGGCGGTGCGCGGTGTGGCCGCGCATCGCTCGCTTGCCGGCACTCCCTGCAGAGGCCGCATGCTGCGTGCGTCCCGGGCAGGACTCAGTCGACCGGCATCACGTCGAAATCGCCACCCAGCACCCGTTCCAGGCGTCCGCTGCGCCAGCCGCGGACGCTGTCGCGCACCAGCGGCGAAGGTGCGATCCGATAGCGTCGGCACACCCGCAGTTCGTCCTCGCCGATGGGCGCGCGCCGTGCCTGCCCGGGCAGGTCCGGGGCGACCCGCACCTGCACCGCAAGCCGGCGCAGGGTCGGTTCGTCGACCTCCTGTTCCTGCACGTGCAGGCCGGCTTCCGCGTCCAGCAATGCCAGTGCCCCGAAGCCGGCGATGGCCAGCCAGGCGCGGCCTTGCTGCGGATCCTGTGCCAGCACCTCCACCCGCATGTTGCGCTGCTCGGCCCAGGCCAGATACATCTGCAGCAGACGTTGCCACCACTGCCGCGCTTCGGCCGGATGCCGGTGCAGCTCGCTGGCGCCGATGCGCAGGTCCAGCAGTGCATCCTGCGGGCGTTGCTCCTGCAGCGCGGTGCTGGCCAGGTGCAGCAGCCACAGCAACTGGGTCAGGCGCGCCACGAACTCGCCGTCGCGCTGGGCGCCGCCGTCCAGCCGCGCGCGCAGGCGCACGGCGGTGGCCAGCGCGCTTTCGATGCGGTCGCGGCGCTCGATCCGGTCCAGCACCTGGAAGCGGCCGGATTGCGACCAGAAATCGCGCTCGCCCATGGCGGCGAAATCGGCCTCGCGCGCCTGCCGCCAGGCCGGCGCGGCGTGCGATTCCTGCAGGCGATGCAAGGCCGCATCCAGGCGCGGCAGGACCGCGCTGTCTGCGTTGGGCGCGTACACCAGGTCGCGCAGATCCGTGGGCGTGGCGGGGTCGACCGCCGCGGGCAGGGGTTCCGGCGGCGGCGGCGCGTCCGCTGCGATGAAGCGCACGTCGAGGCGGTCGCCGGCGCCGCGCACGAACAGGAACTGGTCGCCTTCGGGGGCGCGTTGCTCGACGATGCTGCGTGCCAGGGGCGCCAGCAGATGCTGTTCGATCGCGCGGCGCAGCGGCCGCGCGCCCAGGTCCGGAGTGAAGCCGCGGTCGAGCAGGAACTCGATCGCCGACGGCTCCCATTCCACCGCCCAGGCGCGATTGCGCAGGCCGCGCCGGGTCAGCGTGCGATCCAGTTCCTTGTGCAGGATCTCGCGCATCAGCGCCCGATCCAGCGGGTTGAACAGCACCACTTTGTCGAGCCGGTTGACGAACTCGCGGCGGAAGGTCTCGTACACCGCCTTTTCCACCGCGTTGCGCGAGTAGCCGCCGGCGACGGTGGCGAAGCCGGGGCCGGCGCCGCGGGCCAGCGTGGCGCCGACGTTGCTGGTGAGAATGATGATGCTGTGGCGGAAGTCGGCGGTGTTGCCGTTGCGGTCGCTCAGGCGGGCGTCGTCGAACACCTGCAGGAACAGGTCCCAGACCTTGGGGTGGGCCTTCTCGAACTCGTCCAGCAGCACCACCGAGAACGGCTGCTCGCGGATGCGCGCGATCAGCGTGCGCTGCCCGGCGCTGTCGTCGCCGGTGAGCCGGTACAGCGCGTCCTCGCCCTGGAACTCGCTCATGTCCAGGCGCAGCAGGCGCTCGGGAGTGCCGAACAGCAATTCGCCCAGTGCCTTGGCCAATTCGGTCTTGCCGGTGCCGGTCGGGCCGGCGAACAGGAACACGCCGATCGGGCGGCGGCTGTCGATCAGCCCGGCCTTGAGCATGGCGATGCGGTCGAGCAGGGTCTCCACCGCCTCGTCCTGGCCCAGCACGCGCTTGCGGAAGAAACGGCGCAGCGTCTCCAGTTCCAGCCGTTGGCGATCGTCGATCACCTCCAGCGGCAGCCCGCTGCGCCTGGCCACCGCCTGCAGCAGGGCATCGTCGTCCAGCGGCAGGCGTGCGTCGTCGCCGTCCTTCGCGGCCTGCAGGGTCTCGTCGAGCAGTTGCAGCAGGCGGCCGGGTTCGTGCTGATCGGGAAAATACTGCGCGGCGAGGCGTTCGGCTTCGGCCAGGGCGCGCGCGTCGATCACCTCGGTCTGCAGCGCCTGCGCCTGGGCCTGCGCCCACTGTGCGCCGATCTGCGCCAGCGCGGTGGACGCGGCCGGTGCCAGCGTCACCACTTCGAAGCGCGAACGCGTGGTCGGCCGCGCCACCTGCAGCTGCGCCAGTTGCCGCGGCGTGATCTCGCCGATCAGGCGCAGCTCACCGCGCTCCAGCGCCGGCAGCACCAGATCGAGGATGCCGCGCGGATCGCGCGAATGCGCGCCCTTGTGCAGCAGGTCGTAGAAGTCCGGCGCGCGCCACAGGGCGCGCTCGCGGTGCAGGACCGCCAGCATCTCGCGGATGCGTCCCTCCAGTTCGCCGATGTAGCTCTGCCCCGCCAGGATCTCCGCGGCGGAGGCCTCGAACACACGCCAGCCTTCGCCGAGCAGGCGTTCGCTGAGCAGGTCGATCAGCACGCTCTTGCCCACGCCGTGCTCGCCGACCAGCAGCACCGGCTGCGGAGGCGTGGTCACCACGTGCTCGTAGGCGCGCTGCAAGGCCGCGTCCAGCCCCGGGTGGCGCAGGCGCAGGCGCGCCGGCACCGCGGCGACGACACGGCCGAAGCCGCCGAGCACGCGCTGCTCGCGACGCTGCTTGCGTGCGTCGTGCAGGCGCTGCAGGAACGGCTCCAGCACGGGTTCCTTGAACTGCGCCAGGGTGTCGCCGAGTGCGGTCAGCGCTGCATCGTCGAGTTCGTCGAAATCCACCGGGCGGTCCGCCGGGGCCTTGCTTGCGGCCCACTGCAGATAGGCGCGCAGGCGTTGCCGGAACGGGACGACGTTCCACCACCAGTCGCGTGCGTGGCGCAGCAGCGCGTGCAGATGGTCGGCATCCGGCAGGCGCTGCAGGTAGTCGAACAGGAAGCTCAGCGGATACGAACCCAGGTGCGGGAGCACGTCCAGGATCGCGTCCGCATCCGGGGAGCGGCGTTGCGCCAAGGCCTGCGCTGCCATGCACGGCAGCACGTAGCCTGGGCTGCCCAGCGCCTCGACCAGTTCCTGATGGGAGAACTCCGCGCCCGCCAGCAGCGCCACGCCTTGCTGGAACTGCGGAATCTGTGCCAGATCGGCAGGGCTGTGGATCTGCTCGTCCTGTGCTTCCACCTGCTGGCGCAGCCGCTGCAGATGCTGCGCCGATGTCTCCTGCGTTGCCTCGGGCGCGGCGTGGTGGTTGTCGCCAGTGTCGGTCGCCCGTGCAGGCTGATGCGCGGAGGCGCTGCGCCCGAGAGGGCGCGCCAGATGCAACAGCACCGCACCGACGACCACGCCGATGGCGAAAAGGGCAAATTCCATCATCGTCGCCTCAGTCCCGGATGCCGCGACGGCCGCTGCGCGGATGTGGCGCCCGCATGGCATCTGCGATGGTGCAGCGGACCTGGGGGCGTGACGACGTTCGCGAGCGTGCCTGCATGCGTTCCCTCGTTGGATGTAGCCGTCGCGGACGCGTGCGGCCTGTGCTGGTGTGCGCGGCCCCGTTTGCGGCGGAGCGGGGCGGTGCGTTCGCCGTCGAGTATAGAAGTCCGTGTTTCCTCCAGGCGACAGCGTCGCTGCGCAGTGCGACACCGATCGGACTGCAGCGCCAGGCGGGCTGCCTGACGCACCAGCGCCTCCCGTTGGCGGCGCCTGCCCACTATCCTGTCGCGATGACCCAACGCGCCACCCGTCTGCTGCGCCTGCTCGACGCCCTGCGCGGGCGACGCCGGCCCGTGGCCGGGGCGCAGCTCGCTGCCGATCTGGGAGTGAGCCTGCGCACGCTGTACCGCGACATCGCCAGCCTGCGCGGGCAGGGCGCCGACATCCTCGGCGACCCGGGCGTGGGCTACGTGCTGCGCCCGGGCTTCCTGCTGCCGGAGTTGAACTTCAGCGAGGACGAGCTGGAAGCGCTGACCCTGGGCGCGCGCTGGGTGGCGAGCCAGGCCGATCCGGAACTGGCGCAGGCCGCGCAGCGCGCCATTACCCGGATCGGGGCGTCGCTGCCGGCGCCGTTGCGGCTGGCGCTGGAGACCAGCGGTTTGTTGGTGCCCGCGGCCAAGCCCGCGCAGCCGGCGGCACCGTGGCTGCCGGTGCTGCGTCGTGGCATCCGTCTGGAACACGTGCTGCACATGGACTATGCCGATGCCGGCGGCGTCGCCTCGCAACGGCGCATCTGGCCGTTCGCGATGGCCTTCCTGGGCGGTTTCGGCATGATCGCGGCGTGGTGCGAACTGCGCGGCGATTTCCGCCATTTCCGTGCCGACCGGGTGTTGGCGCTGCGCGACGACAGCGAACGCTACCCGACGCGGCGGCATCTCCTGATCCGGCGCTGGCGCGCCGCTACCGGACACGGCGTCGGCTCCTGACAGCAGGTGTCAGCAGGGCACGTGCAGACTGCGTGGCGTCCACCACGGAGTCCGACCATGACCCACGATCTTGTGCTCTACACCCACCCCATGTCGCGCGGCCGCATCGCGCGCTGGATGCTCGAAGAAACCGGCCTGCCGTACCGCGCGCAGATCCTCGACTACGGCACCGGGATGAAGGCGCCGGAGTATCTGGCGATCAACCCGATGGGCAAGGTGCCGGCGCTGGTCCACGGCACCACCACCGTCACCGAGAACGCGGCGATCTGCGCCTACCTGGCCGACCTGGTGCCGGAGCGGCAGCTGGCGCCGCCGCTTGGATCGCCCGCGCGTGGCGATTACTACCGCTGGCTGTTCCTGCTGGCCGGCCCGGCCGAGGCGTTCCTGACCGCCAAGCAGCACGGCACGCTGGCCCCGGCGCACAGCGCGGGCTACGGCCATGGCGAGGATCTGCTGGACATGCTGGAGCAGGGCGTCGCCGGTCGCGAGCACCTGGCCGGCGACCGCTTCAGCGCAGCCGACCTGTATGCCGCGGCGTTCCTCGGCTTCTACACGCGCATCGGTGTGCTGCAGGCACGGCCGGCGTTTGTCGCCTTCGTGCAGCGGCACATGGCGCGCCCGGCGGCGCAGCGTGCCGCGGCCATCGACGATGCGTTGCTGGCGGCGCATCCCAACCCGTTCATGCCGCGCCCGAGCGCAGTGCCGGCGAGCGCCTAGCGGGATGTGGGATGACTGGCGGTTGGGTGTGCCGTGCGGGCGGACCCTCACCCCAACCCCTCTCCCGGGGGGAGAGGG
>NZ_AQOK01000232.1:0-11872 GCF_000364645.1 Xanthomonas sp. SHU 308
TGGCGCGCCGACCTGCCGGCCCGGTGGTCGCCAAGGTCGCGCCAGCCAAGCGCGCGGCCGCGCCCAAGCGCGCCAGCCGCAAGCGCAGCGAGACGCCGACCCCGGCCGAGTAACCGGATTGTTGCAAAGCAGCACGTTTTTCCAGACAATCGAAACGGACCCGCCAGTCCATCAGAAGACCGTTTGCTCCCCTCCCCTCTCGGCTTCGGACTGGCGGGTCTTTTTTGTCCGCCGTCCACCGCTGTCGCCTTGCCGGCGCCGTGACACGCTGGCGATACACTGACTTCCTTACGGCGCGTGTGCGGGTGCGAGCATGTTTTCCTGGATAGCGGCAGCGATCTTGGCAGTCGCGGCATGGCTGGCGGCCAGCCTCTACCTGTGGCTGGTACGGCGCCGCGAGAATGAGGCTAGCGCCGGACTGCATGCGCTGGCCGGCCTGCACTGGCGCGATTTCTCCTACATGGTGCGGCGCGCGATGCGCGAACAGCGCGACCTGCAGGACGCCACCGTCGACGAGCACACGAGCCAGGAACCGCAAAGCGACTTCGTGATGACCCGCGGCGACGCGCGCTGGCTGCTGTCGTGCAAGCACGGCCGCGCATACCGGATCGGCTCGGCCGCGGTCAACGAACTGGGCGCGGCGGCACGGCTGATGGGCGCGCAGGGCGGCATCCTGATCACCGAGGGCAAGGTGCAGCGCGACGGCATCGCCGCGGCCGAGAAGCAGGCGGTGGAAATCCTCGACGGCCCGCGCATCTGGCCGATGCTCAAGCCCTACCTGCCCAGCGAACTGGAAGACGGCGTGATCGGCGCCAGCCGCCGCCGCGCGCAGCGCCACATCGCCATCGCCGGCCTGGCCTCGCTCGCCCTGGGCGTGGTGACCGGCGTCGGTGCGCTGGCATTGCAGCAGCCCGCAGAGCCTCCGGCAGCCGTGACCGCAACAGCGTCATCGCCTACGCCCGCTGCCGCAGCCGCGCCTACGCCGGCCGCAACCACGCCAACGAGCACCACCGCTGCCGCGCCCCAACCAGCGCTGGACGACGCCGGCGACCTGGCCGACCCCGATCCCGCCACCGAACAGCGCAACCGCCAGGAACTCTCCAAGGCCCTGGCCGCCACCCCGGGCGTGATCCGCGGCATCTGGCAGACACAAATGACCCTGGTGGTCGACCGCAGCGGCGACGACGCCCAGGTGTGGCCGCGCATCTGCCGCGAAGTGGAGCGCTACCCGTCCCTGCGCACCGTCCGCATCCAGCTCAACCCGCGCCCGGGCCACGAGGAACCGGTGCGGTGGCGGCAATGCAGGACGTTTTGAGCGGGGATTGGGGAATCGGGAATGGGGAATCGGTAGAGCGGGCTATCGGCACGCGACGAGCATGCACGAGCGACTTTCCTGCCCGAATAGCACAGTAGCGGCCCTGCGTGCAGCCAGCGCTTTTGCAATTCCCGATTCTCAATTCCCGATTCCCAGCTCCTACCAATGGACGCCCCGCATCAACGCCGCAAACGCGATCTGCTCCTGGCTGGGCTTGGTCTCGCGTAGCGCCTTGCGGTCGCCCTTGGCCGCGGCCGAGTCGGGGAACAGTTCGAAGGCGGTGTTCATCACCACCTCGTAGGCCTTCGGCGCCACGGCGTTGACCAGGGCGGCGAAGATGCCCAGACGCGTGGCCACGCGGCTGGGGCGTTCGATGATCGCCTTGACCATCAGGTCGGCGGCCTCGTCCACGCTCAGCGTCGGCACGCTGTCGTACATCTTGGTCGGGGCGATCATCGGGGTCTTCACCAGCGGCATGTTGACCGTGGTGAAGCTGATGCCCTTGCCCGACAGCTCGCCCTGCGCGCAGCGGCTCCAGGCGTCCAGCGCCGCCTTGGAGGCGACGTAGGCGGAGAAGCGCGGCGAGTTGGCCAGCACGCCGATCGAGCTGACGTTGATGATGTGGCCCTTGCGCCGCGCGGTCATGCCCGGCAGCACGCCCATGATCAGGCGCAGGCTGCCGAAGTAGTTCAGCTGCATGGTCCGCTCGAAATCGTGGAAGCGGTCGTAGCTGAGTTCGATCGAGCGGCGGATCGAGCGGCCGGCGTTGTTGATCAGCACATCGACATGGCCATGCGCGTCCAGCACGGTCTTGAGCAGGCGGTCGCAGTCGGCCAGGTCCGACAGGTCGGCGGTGTAGGCGAAGACCTTGCCGCCCTTGGCGTTCATCGCATCGCGCGCGGCATGCAGTTCCTGTTCGCCGCGGGCCACGATGACGGTGATGGCGCCGGCCTCGGCGACGCGTTGCGCGGTGGCCAGGCCGATGCCCGAGGAGCCGCCGGTGATCAACACCACCTTGCCGCGGACCTTGCCCTTGAGCGAACGGTCGACGAACAAATCCGGGTCCAGATGCCGTTCCCAGTGGTCCCACAGGCGCCAGGCGTAGTCTTCCAGCCGCGGCACGGCGATGCCGCTGCCCTTGAGCGCGCGCTCGGTCTCGCGGCTGTCGAAGCGCGTGGGATAGGTGATGAACTTCAGCACTTCGCGCGGGATGCGGAAGTCGCGCAACAGCATGCCGGTGAAGCGGCGGATCGGCGGCAGGCTGCCGACCGCGGCGCGGATGCTGGAGGGCACGAACGCGAACATGCGCGCGTCCACCCGCAGGGTCATCTCCGGGGCGTGGCCGGCGCGGCAGAACACGTTGAGCACCTCGCCCACGCGCAGCGGCTCGGGGTCGGTGAGGTGGAAGGTGTGGCCGTCGAGCTTGGGCTTGTGCGCGATGTGGTCCATCGCGTCGGCGACGAAGTCCACCGGCACCAGGTTGATCCGTCCGCCCTCGATGCCGAGCATCGGCGCCCATGGCGGCAGCAGCTGGCGTAGCTTCTTGATCAGCGGGAAGAAGTAGTACGGGCCGTCGATCTTGTCGATGGCGCCGGTGCGCGAATCGCCGACCACCATCGCCGGGCGGTAGATGCGCCACTTGATCCGGGTCTCGGCGCGCACCAGCGCCTCGGCATCGTGCTTGGTGCGCAGGTAGGGATCGTCCAGGCCCTCGGCTTCCTCGAACATGTCTTCGCGGAAGATGCCCGGGTACAGCCCGGCCACCGCGATCGAACTGGTGTGGTGGAAGATGCCGGCGCCGATCTGCGCGGCCAGTTCCAGCGCATTGCGGGTGCCGTCGAGGTTGGCGATGCGCTGGTCCTCGGCCTTGGCGGTGAGATCGTACAGCGCAGCCAGGTGGAAGAAATGCTTGACCTTGCCGTGCAGCGTCTTGCGCTGCGCCGTGGTCAACCCGCAGTACGCCGCGCCGACGTCGCCGTGCAGCACCACCAGGCGCTTGGGATCCCAGCCCTGCTCGCGCACCAGCGCATCGAACTTGCGCTGCGACTCCTTGCGCAGCAGCACATGCACGACGCCCTTGCGCCGCATCAGCTTGGCCATCAGGTAGCGGCCGATGAAACCGGTGGCGCCTGTCACGAAATACGTCATGCCGAACCATCCCTCGTTCCGCGGCCACGGCCCCTCGCCCGGCCCCGGCGCTAACTTGCCAGAGTGCGGCGGGCAGGACAAACGCACGCCGGCGTATGGCGAACGTGCGGCATCGCAGCATCGGGCACCGGCGAGGCGACTGCGCGTTCCTCATCATCTGTGCTCGTCGCGCGTCGTGTCGCGTTCTGGAAGAGCGGCGTCAGCCGCGACGGCCTTCCACGGACACCTTCGTCGCGCCGGCGTACGTGAGTTGCCTGCAGTCGCCGCGCGCCGGGCTCAGCGCGCGCCGGGCGAGAACCGCGCGACCAGGTCGTAGGTGTCGCCGAGGAACACCTGGCGCACGAAGGTCACCGCCTGCTCGCCGCGCCAGGTGCGGCGGTCGATCAGTAGACACGCGGTGCCGGCCGGCACCTGCAGGTGCGCCGCCTGCGCGGCGCTGGCGCCGACCGCGCTGATGCGGTGTTCGGCGCGGGTCCACGGCACGTGCTGCAGCAGCCAGCTGCCGGGCACGGTCACCGCGAAGTCCATCTGCAAGGCCTCCGGCACCGCCACCGGATTGATCACCCGCTCTTCCAGCGCGAACGGACGGCCGTCGGCGTAGTGCAGGCATTGCAGCGCCAGCAGGCTGCCGCCCGCGGCGACCTCGGCCTCCTGCGGCAACGCCGCGCGCGGCGCGCGCTGCTGCCGCTCCAGCAGTTCGAAACGGTAGACATGGCCGCGCGCGGCGACCTCGACCGGGATGTCCGGGATTTCCAGCGCCACCTGCTCCATGTGCGGATGCGGCCGCGCCACGAAGGAACCTGCGCGGCGTCGGCGCTCGATCATGCCGGCGTCGGCGAGCAGCGCCAGCACCTTGTTGACGGTCATCCGCGAGCAGCCGTACTGCGCCATCAGTTCGTGCTCGAACGGAATGCGATGGCCGGGCGGCCACGCGCCGCTGCGGATGTGCGCCTCGATGTCGCGGCGGATGCGCTGGCTGAGCGGCAGCGTCGGCGCGGCCGGCGTCATCGGCAGTCCGTGCCGTGGCAGGCAGCGCACAGCGCGCACGGGTCGCGGCTCATGCGTCCAGCAACCGGGTCAGCGCACGCGCGTAGCGGGCGGCGACGCCCTCGCGCTGCAGGTGGCGGCCCTCGCGGACCAGCGCACGCCCGTGGCGCCAGACCGAACGCACCGCACCGCCGCGCGCGGCGAACAGCCAGCTGTCGAGCCAGGCGTCGCCGTCGCGCGCCTGCAAGGCCGGATGCGCGGCGTCCAGTTCGACCAGATCGGCCGGGGCGCCCTCGCACAGACCGTGTTCGACACCGAGCGCCTGCGCCGCGCCCTGCGCGGCGGACTGGAACAGCAGGCGGCCGCTGGACAGCGCGGTGTCGCCGGTGAGCACGTTGCGCCCGCGCAGGCTCAGGCGCTGGCCGTACTCGAGCAGGCGCAGTTCCTCGGCCGCATCGATCAGCACATTGGAGTCGGAGCCCACGCCGAAACGGCCGCCGGCGCGCAGGAAGTCCTGCATCGGGAACAGGCCGTCGCCGAGGTTGGCCTCGGTGATCGGGCACAGCCCGACCACCGCGCCGCTGGCGGCGAGGCCCTGCACTTCCGCGTCGTCGACATGGGTGGCGTGCACCAGGCACCAGCGCGCATCCACCGGCGCGTGCGCCAGCAGCCACTGCACCGGGCGCTGCCCGCTCCAGGCCAGGCAGGCGTCGACTTCGCGGGTCTGCTCGGCGATATGGATGTGCACCGGGCCGTCGCACAACGGCAGCAGCGCCGCCAGTTCGTCCGGGGTGACCGCGCGCAGGCTGTGCGGGGCCAGGCCCAGCACCGCGTCGTCCAGCCCCTGCAGGGCACGGCGGCTGCCGTCCAGCAGTGCGGCGAACCCGTCGACGTCGTGCAGCAGGCGCTGTTGCGCCGGGTTCGGCGCGGCGCCGCCGAAATCGGCATGCGCATAGAACACCGGCAGCAGGGTCATACCGATACCGCTGGTCTGTGCCGCGGCAGCCAGGCGCTGCGCCATCTCGGCGCGGTCGGCGTAAGGGCGGCCGTCGGCGGCGTGATGCACGTAATGGAACTCGCCGACCCGGGTGAAGCCGGCCTCGAGCATTTCCACGTAGGCCTGCTCGGCGATGGCCTGCAGATCGTCGGGGCTCAGCCGCTGCAGGAAGCGGTACATCAGCTCGCGCCAGCTCCAAAAGCTGTCGCCGCTGCGCCCGCCGATCTCGGTCAGGCCGGCCATGCCGCGCTGGAAAGCGTGGCTGTGCAGATTGCCCAGCCCGGGCACCACGATGTCCAGGCGCTGATCGCCAAGGGCTGCGGCCACGTCGCGCTCCACCGTGGCGATGCGGCCGCCGCGCACGCCGATGCGCACGTCGCGCGCCCAGCCCTGCGGCAGCAGCGCGTGCGCGCACCAGAATTCGCCCGATCCCGCGTTGCCGTTGGCCTGCTGCTGCGCCTGGGTCTGCACTGGACACCCTCCATCGACCACAATATTGTATATACAAAATAACCGACGAGCCTGCCCGTGACCATGCCCTGCGACACGCTCTGGCACAACGCGCACCTGATGACGCTCGACGCCGAGGACGGCGGACTGGGGCTGGTCCACGACGGCGTGGTGGCCTGCCGCGACGGCCGCATCGTCTATGCCGGCGCCGCAGCGCAGTTGCCCGGCCCGCTGTCGGCACAGCGCAGCATCGACTGCGGCGGACGCTGGATCGGCCCCGGCCTGATCGATTGCCACACCCACCTGGTCTATGCCGGCAACCGCGCCGGCGAGTTCGAGCAGCGCCTGCTCGGCGCCAGCTACGCCGACATCGCCCGCGCCGGCGGCGGCATCGTCTCCACGGTGCGCGCCACCCGCGCCGCCGACGAGGACGCCCTGCTCGCCGCCAGCCTGCCGCGGCTGGATGCACTGCTGGCCGAAGGCGTGACCACGGTGGAGATCAAGTCCGGCTACGGCCTGACCCTGGAGGACGAACTGCGCCTGCTGCGCGTGGCGCGGCGCCTGGGCGAACTGCGCGCGGTGGCCGTGTCGCCGACCTTCCTCGGTGCGCACGCGGTGCCGCCCGGCGCCGAGGCCCAGGCCTATATCGACGAGGTCTGCGAGCGCATGATCCCGGCGGTCGCCGCGCAGGGCCTGGCCGAGGCGGTGGACGTGTTCTGCGAGCACCTGGCGTTCACCCTGGCGCAGACCGAGCAGGTGTTCCAGGCCGCGCAACGCCATGGCCTGGCGCTGAAGATCCACGCCGAACAGCTGTCCAACCAGGGCGGCGCGGCGCTGGCCGCGCGTTACGGCGCGCGCTCGGCCGACCATGTCGAATACCTGGACGACGCCGGCGTCGCCGCCATGGCCGCGGCCGGCACCGTCGCGGTGCTGCTGCCGGGCGCGTTCTATTTCACCCGCGACACCCAGCTGCCGCCGATCGCCGCACTGCGCGCCGCCGGCGTGCCGCGTGCGCTGGCCACCGACTGCAACCCCGGCACCTCGCCGCTGACCAGCCCGCTGCTGGCGATGAACCTGGCGGCGACGCTGTTCCGGCTGACCGTGGCCGAATGCATCGCCGGCTTCACCCGCGAGGCGGCGCGCGCGCTCGGGCGCCAGGACCAGGTCGGCCGGCTGCGCGCCGGGCTGGCCTGCGACCTGGCGATCTGGGACATCGCCGAACCGGCCGAATTGGTCTATCGCATGGGCTTCAACCCGCTGCATGCGCGTATCTGGAGAGGACAATGAGCGACGACGAGATCCTGCTGCGCCCCGGCGCGGTCAGCCTGGCGCAGTGGCGCGCCGTGTACCGCGGCGCCAGCGTGCGCCTGGACCCGGCCTGCGCCGACGCGGTGCTGCGCAGCGCGCGCACCGTGGAGGCGATCATCGCCACCGGCGCGCCGGTGTACGGCATCAACACCGGCTTCGGCAAGCTGGCCAGCGTGCGCATCGAGCGCGAGGACCTGGAGGCTCTGCAGCGCAACATCGTGCTGTCGCACGCGGCCGGGGTCGGCGCGCCGATGCCGGTGCCGGTGGTGCGGCTGATGATGGCACTGAAGCTGGCCAGCCTGGCCCAGGGCGCCTCCGGCGTGCAGCCGCAGACGCTGGCGCTGCTGGAAGCGCTGCTGCGCCACGAGGTGATCCCGGTGGTGCCGTGCCAGGGCTCGGTCGGTGCCTCCGGCGATCTGGCGCCGCTGGCGCACCTGGCCACGGTGATGCTCGGCGTCGGCGAGGCCTTCGTCGGCGACGCGCGCCTGCCGGCGGCGCAGGCGCTGGCCCAGGCCGGGCTGCAGCCGCTGACGCTGGGCGCCAAGGAGGGCCTGGCCCTGCTCAACGGCACCCAGTTCTCCACCGCCTACGCACTGGCCGGCCTGTTCGAGATCGAGCGCGTGTTCCATGCCGCGCTGGTCGCCGGCGCGCTGTCCACCGAGGCCGCGAAAGGCTCGGACACCCCGTTCGATCCGCGCATCCACGCGCTGCGCGGCCAGCCCGGGCAGATCGACACCGCTGCGGCGCTGCGCGATTTGATGCACGCCTCGGCGATCCGCGATTCGCACCGCGACAACGACGTGCGCGTGCAGGATCCGTACTGCCTGCGCTGCCAGCCGCAGGTGATGGGCGCGGCGCTGGACGTGATGCGCCAGGCCGCCACCACCCTGGCCACCGAGGCCAACGGCGTCTCCGACAACCCCCTGGTGTTCAGCGACACCGGCGAGGCGCTGTCCGGCGGCAACTTCCACGCCGAGCCGGTGGCCTTCGCCGCCGACATGCTGGCGCTGGCGGTGTGCGAGATCGGCTCGATCAGCGAGCGCCGCGTCGCCATGCTGGTGGATCCGGCGCTGTCCGGATTGCCGGCGTTCCTGACCCCCAAGCCCGGCCTCAACTCCGGCTTCATGATCCCGCAGGTCACCGCCGCGGCGCTGGTCTCGGAGAACAAGCAGCGCGCCTATCCGGCCAGCGTCGACTCGATCCCGACCTCGGCCAACCAGGAAGACCACGTATCGATGGCCGCGCACGGCGCGCGCCGCCTGCTGGCGATGGCCGAGAACGCGGCCAACGTGGTCGGCATCGAACTGCTGGCGGCTGCGCAGGGCTGCGACTTCCACGCGCCGCTGCGCTCCAGCGCCGCCCTGGAAGCGGCGCGCGCGCTGCTGCGCGTCCGCGTCCCGGCGCTGCAGGACGATCGCTATTTCCACCCCGACATGCTGGCCGCCACCGCACTGGTGCGCGACGGCGCGCTGGCCGCGGCGGTGGGGATGCGGCTGCCCGAGGTTAGCGTCTGATCTGAAGACCCCGTCGTAGGAGCAGCTCTGCCCCTTTTTGGGATCAGCCGCGACCGGGCTTTACCAGGTAATGCCCCGTTCGCGGCTGAAGCCGCTTCCACAGAACAGCACAACGCGAGGCCGTATGACATCCCTGCCCGACTGGCTCACTGTGCACCGCGGCGATGCGCCGCTGATCCTCAGCTTCCCGCACACCGGCACCGACCTGCCGGAAGCGCTGACCGACCGTTTCGTCTCACCATGGCTGGCGCAGCGCGATGCCGACTGGTGGGTGCACCTGCTGTACGACTTCGCCAACGCGCTGGGCGCGACCACCGTGCGCACCGCGATCTCGCGCTCGGTGATCGACGTCAACCGCGACCCGGCCGGGGTGTCGCTGTATCCCGGGCAGAACACCACCGGGCTGTGCCCACTGACCACCTTCGACGCGCAGCCGCTGTACCGACCCGGGGCCGAGCCGGATGCGGCCGAGATCGACGCGCGCCGCGCGCATTGGTTCGCGCCCTACCACGCCGCGCTGGACGCGGAGATCGCGCGCCTGCGCGCCCTGCACCCGGCCATCGTGGTGTACGACGCGCATTCGATCCGCTCGCGCATTCCGCACCTGTTCGACGGCGAATTACCGCAGTTCAACATCGGCAGCGCCGGTGCCTCCGGTGCAGTGGACAGCAGTTGCGCGGCGGCGCTGACCGATGCGGTGGAGCGCGTCTGCGCCGGCAGCGGCTTCAGCCACGTGCGCAACGGCCGCTTCAAGGGCGGCTGGAGCACCCGCCACCATGGCGCGCCGGCCGACGGCGTGCACGCGATCCAGATGGAACTGGCCTGCCGCGGCTACATGCACGAGCCGGACACGGTCGACCCCAGCAACTGGCCCTCGCCGTGGCAACCCGAATACGCCGCGCCGCTGCGCGCGGTGCTGCAGCAGGTGCTGCAGGCCTGCCTCGACTTCGCCCGCAGCCCGGCCGCATCCGGCCGCGCCGCCGACTGACGCGCGCGCACCGCGTTCCGCTTTCCGCTTTCCGCGCATCCACCTGAGGATTCCCGCATGACCCGCCTCGACGCCACCCGCATCATCCAAGCGCCCACCGGCAGCACCCTCACCGCCAAGAGCTGGCTGACCGAAGCGCCGCTGCGCATGCTGATGAACAACCTGCACCCGGACGTGGCCGAGCGGCCGCAGGAACTGGTGGTGTACGGCGGCATCGGCCGCGCCGCGCGCGATTGGGAGAGCTTCGACGCCATCGTCGAGACGCTCAAGCGGCTGGACGACGACCAGACCCTGCTGGTGCAGTCCGGCAAGCCGGTCGGCGTGTTCCGCACCCATGCCGACGCGCCGCGGGTGCTGATCGCCAATTCCAACCTGGTGCCGCGCTGGGCCAACTGGGACCACTTCAACGAACTCGATAAGAAGGGCCTGGCCATGTACGGCCAGATGACCGCCGGCAGCTGGATCTACATCGGCGCGCAGGGCATCGTCCAGGGCACCTACGAGACCTTCGTCGAAATGGGCCGGCAGCACTACGGCGGCGACCTGTCCGGCAAGTGGCTGTTCACCGGCGGCCTCGGCGGTATGGGCGGCGCGCAACCGCTGGCCGCGGTGATGGCCGGCGCCTCGTGCCTGGCGGTGGAGTGCCGCAAGAGCAGCATCGACATGCGCCTGCGCACCGGCTACCTGGATACCTGGACCGACTCGCTGGACGAGGCGCTGCGCCTGATCGCCGAGGCCTGCGCGGCGAAGACGCCGCGCTCGGTCGGCCTGCTCGGCAACGTCGCCGACGTGCTGGCCGAGCTGTTGGCGCGCGGGATCAAGCCGGACCTGCTGACCGACCAGACCTCCGCGCATGACCCGGTCAACGGCTACCTGCCGCAGGGCTGGACGGTCGAGCAGTGGGACGCCAAGCGCTTCTCCGCGCCGAAGGAGGTGGAACAGGCCGCGCGCGCCTCGATGGCCAACCACATCCGCGCCATGCTCGGTTTCCACGCCCTGGGCGTGCCGACCGTGGACTACGGCAACAACCTGCGGCAGATGGCGCTGGAGGAAGGCGTGGCCAATGCCTTCGACTTCCCGGGCTTCGTCCCCGCCTACATCCGCCCGCTGTTCTGCCGCGGCGTCGGCCCGTTCCGCTGGGCCGCGCTGAGCGGCGACCCGGAGGACATCGCCAGGACCGATGCCAAGGTCAAGGAACTGATTCCCGACAACCCGCACCTGCACCGCTGGCTGGACATGGCCGCCGAGAAGATCCAGTTCCAGGGCCTGCCGGCGCGGATCTGCTGGGTCGGCCTGGGCGACCGCGACCGCCTGGGGCTGGCGTTCAACGAGATGGTCGCCAACGGCGAACTGAAGGCGCCGGTGGTGATCGGCCGCGACCACCTGGACAGCGGCAGCGTCGCCTCGCCGAACCGCGAGACCGAGGCCATGGCCGACGGCTCCGACGCCGTCTCCGACTGGCCGCTGCTCAACGCCCTGCTCAACACCGCCAGCGGCGCCACCTGGGTCTCGCTGCATCACGGCGGCGGCGTCGGCATGGGCTTCTCGCAGCATGCCGGCATGGTCATCGTCTGCGACGGCACCGAGGCGGCGGCCAAGCGCATCGCCCGGGTGCTATGGAACGACCCCGCGACCGGCGTCATGCGTCATGCCGATGCGGGGTATGCCATCGCCCTCGACTGCGCCCGCGACAAGCACCTGGACCTACCCGGCATCCTGCGCTGAGGCCGGCGCCCGTCCGCCGCCTGCGCGCGGCGGGCGGGCGCACGACGCGGCAAAGCGGAACTGCGTCACCCCTCGCACGATACAGCCTCAAGTTCGGCCGAGCCGCGCCGACAAGGGATGCATCGTTTCAAGGAGCCTGCATGGGCATCCTGATCTACCTCACTCCTGCCGTGGCGCTGTGGGCTGCCGTTGCCACAGCGTTCGCGCATGGCTTGTTCCAGCGTCTGGGGCATGCCTATCGGCGCGACGCGACTGCGAAGGAGACGATCGCGCGGTATCAGGCGGCGCTGAGCCAGCTGAAGGCGCAGGCCGCCGCCAGCGCGCAGGAACTGGAAACGCTGCGCCAGGACCACGAGCGCCTGCGCGCGACCTACGAATACGAGGCAGCGCCCGCAGCGGCGGCGTCCGCCAATGCCGCACCGACCGCGGCGCCTTCGCCC
>NZ_AQOK01000233.1:0-643 GCF_000364645.1 Xanthomonas sp. SHU 308
GTGCCGCAGAAGCTGCGGGAAATGCTCAAGGACTACCCCCAATACTTGGATGAGTTGCAGGGGACACTTAATCGATTGGTTGAAAATCCAAAGCAAGGAGTCCCTGTATTTGATCAGGCAATATGGAGGCTTGAGGCCGTGCTCAGTTCCTTCATCTCAGAAGCACGTGATGAACTGAGGGCCGCTGAGTCCTCTGGTGATCCAGACCTCGTCAGGAAGGCAGAGGAAAAGGAAACACTAATGCAGCATGCAAGGTCAAGCAATCGCGGCATGTCCGACTTAAATGAGCTTTGGGCCTACATAGAGGCGCATAAGGATATGCTGTCGTGAGCGGTGAAGAATCTCGATTGAGCGAGGTGGATCACCTCAAGATTTTTGAGAAAAAAGTTCTTGGTGATGCGGCGCTTGATACGAAGTCATCGCTGGAGCATCCCAAGGCAATCATCTTGGCAGGCCAACCAGGGTCAGGAAAGGGCAGTCTTGCTCGAGTGGCTCGCGAGGAAATGCGCAACGACGCAGTGCTTATCGATCCGGACGAACTGCGGGAATTTCACCCCAAACTCAATGGTTTTCGCAACGCCCAGCCCTACACCTGGTCCGGCCTTACCCATCCCGATGCCAGCCAATGGGCCGAGGAATTGCT
>NZ_AQOK01000234.1:0-21166 GCF_000364645.1 Xanthomonas sp. SHU 308
CGGCAGCGGCGGCGGTGGCCAGCACCAGGGACAGAGCGAGTGCGCTACGACGGATCATGGGAGTTTCTCCTGAGCGGCAAGGGGGCGCCGCTCGCAGGAGGAATAATGCAGAGGCCGTGCCAACTTTTAAGTAATTGATTTTTAAATTAATTTTGTGCTGACATGGCGTCGGCGGCGTCCCCCATCCATCCACACCTGTCCGCTTTGCGGACAGGTGTGGATGGATGGGAGGGGATTGGGGATTGGGGATTCGGGATTGGGGATTCGTAACAGCGCCAGACATCATGTTGCGGCACTCGCTTTGAAGAATCCCCAATCCCGAATCCCCAATCCCGGCGGCGCGCGCCAGCGCGCCGCCTACAACCCATACTCGTCGAGCTTGCGGTACAGGAGCTGGCGATGGATGCCGAGCCGGCGCGCGGCCTCGGCGCGGTTGCCGTGGGCCTGGGTCAGCGCCGCCTGGATCATCTGCCGTTCCAGTTGCGCGATCGCCTGCGGCAGGGTCAGCGCGTCGGTGTCGAGCGCCGTGGGCGTCTCGGCGGGCTGGGCCAGCAGTTCGTCCAGGTCGTGCGCCTCGACCACCGGCGCACGCACCAGCACCTGGCAGCGCTGCATGGCGTTGCGCAACTCGCGCACGTTGCCCGGCCAGGGATAGGCGCGCAGGCGCGCCTGCGCTGCCGTCGACAGGGTCTGCGGGGTGCTGGCGCCGGCGGCGAGGAAGTGCTGGGCGAGCAGCAGGATGTCGTCGCCGCGCTCGCGCAGCGGCGGCAGTTCGATCGGCACCACGTTGAGCCGATAGCGCAGGTCGCTGCGGAAGCGCCCGGCGTCCACCGCCTGCAGCAGGTCGCGGTGGGTGGCGGCGATCACCCGCACGTCCACCTTCTGCGCGCCGTGCCCGCCCAGCGGCGAGACCTCGCCTTCCTGCAGGAAACGCAGCAGCTTGGCCTGCATCGGCAAGGGCATGTCGCCGATCTCGTCGAGGAACAGGGTGCCGCCATCGGCGTCGCGGATCAGGCCGTTGCGGTCGCTCACCGCGCCGGAGAACGCGCCCTTGCGGTAGCCGAACAGCTCGCTCTCCATCAGCTCGGCGGGAATCGCCGCGCAATTGATCGCCACGAACGGCCGCGCGGCACGCGCGCTGGCACGGTGCAGCGCGCGCGCCGCCAGTTCCTTGCCGGTGCCGGTTTCGCCGGTGATGAGCACCGGCAGGTCGGACGCGGCGGCCAGGCCGATGCGCTTGTGCACGGTGCGCATCGCCGCACTGTGGCCGAGCAGCGCGTCGTCTTCCTCTGCGTGCATGGCCGCTGCGGCGTCCGGCGCGGCGTCGCCGCGGCTGCGCAGGGCGCGCTCGACCACCTCGGCGATATCGGCGCGGCCCACCGGCTTGACCAGGTGATCGAAGGCGCCGAGCTTCATCGCCTCGATGGTGTTGCCGCTGGAGGCATGCGCGGTGAGCATCACCAGCGGCACGCGCATGGCCTGCGCATCGTCCTGGCGCGCGCGCATCAGTGCGATGCCGTCCATGCCGGGCATGCGGAAGTCGACGAAGGCCAGGTCGAGCCCACCCTCGCCCAGGCGCGCCAGGCCCTCGCGCGGGTCGGCCACGGCCACGACGTCGTGGCCGAACGAGCGCAGCGTGGCCTGCAGGGTGCTGAGGAAGGCCAGGTCGTCGTCGATGATCAGGATGCGCGCCATGGCAGCTCCAGACTGAACTCGGTGATGCCGTCGCGATGCGCGTAGTGCGCCTCGCCGCCATGGGCGCGGGCGATCTCGCGCACCAGCGCCAGGCCCAGGCCGTTGCCGTCGCTGCGGCCGCTGGCGAACGGTTCGAACAGATGCGCGGCCACCGGCGCCGGCACCGGCTCGCCCTGGTTGCGCACGCGCAGGTGCAGCAGGTCGTTCTCGGCCTGCGCCGCCAACGTGACCTCGGTGCCGGGCGCGGCGTGCTGCAGCGCATTGCGCAGCAGGTTGTGCAGGGCGCGCGCGGCCTGCTGCGGATCCAGCATCCACTGCGCTGGCGTCGCTTGCAGGCGCAGCGCGATCGGCGGTGTCTGCCCGTCCCAGTCGGCCGGGTCCAGCAGCGCCAGCAGCCACGGTTGCAGCGCCACCGTCTGCCGGTGCAGGCGGATCGGCTGGACCATGCCGAGCAGGCTTTCCACCACGCCGTCCAGGCGCTGGATCTGCGCCAGCATCAACTGCGCCTGGGCATCGTCGGCACCGTGCGCGTGCGCGGCGATCTGGTTTTCCAGCGCCAGGCGCAGGGTCGCGATCGGGTTGCGGATTTCGTGCGCCACGGTCGCGGTCATGCGCCCCAGCGCGGCCAGGCGTTCGTGCCGCGACAGCTCCTCGCCGAGCCGGCGGGTCTCGGCCAGCGCCTGCGCGTTGCGCTGCGCGTAGTCGGTGACCGCGGCGCCGAGCCGGTCCAGCTCCGGAGCGCCGGTCTTGGGGATCTGCGGCACCTCGGCCGGCGTCGCCAGGGCCTGCTGGATGCCCTGCAGGCGCTGGCTCCAGCGCCGCACCACCCAGCCCAGCGCCAGCGCCGACACCACCACCAGCGCCAGGATCAGCGCCATGCCCAACGCCAGCGGCAGGCTGGCGGCGGCGTCGCTGGAGGCCACGCGGGTCATGGCCCAGGCCGCGGCATTGCGGTCCAGCGGGCAGGCCGCGATCAGCAGGCTCTCGCGCTGCCCGTCGCGGCGGTAGTCGACCGGGTGCTGCGCCTCCACCCCGCGCTGCACGGTGGACACAATGACGTTGCGCTCGGCCGAGGGCACGTCGGTCTTGTGCTCGGTCCCGTCGTAGGTCGGATAGGCATAGGCGACGAAGCCGCGCTGGCGGTCCCAGAAGCCGCCTTCCACGCCGGCGGCATCGGCCAGCACCAGCTGCGACACCACCGCCGCCAGGCCGGTGCCGTCGCTGCCGTGGGCAGCGGCGCTGGCGCCGTTGTAGCGCTGCACCATGCGCGTGCACACCTCGCGCAACCCGGCCTGCGCGCGTTCGCTGCGCACGCCCTCGCTGTGCCGGTACAGCCCGACCAGCACCACCGCCATGCCCACGCAGGCGGCGACGATGACGATCCAGATCAGCAGCAGTTGCCGCAACAGCGAACGGGGCATGGACGTCCTTGGGCGCAACGGAAGAGGCGGGGCGAACCGCGGCGATCGTAACCGCGCCGCGGTGCCTGCGGCGACTCAGCGCAGGTTGGTCTTGACCAGTTCCAGCACCTCGTCGCCGCGTCCGCTCATCACCGCGCGCAGCAGGTACAGGCCCATGCCCTTGGCCTGTTCCAGCTTGACCGCCGGCGGGATCGCCAGTTCCTGGCTGGCCACGCGCACGTCCACCAGCGCCGGGCCGGGATGCGCGAATGCCTCGCGCAGGGCCGGCTCCAGTTGCGCCGACTCGTCCACGCGCAGACCCAGGATGCCCATGGCGTTGCTCATCGCCGCGAAGTCCGGATTGCTCAGGTCGGTGCCGGTATCCAGGTAGCCGGCCGACTTCATTTCCATCGCCACGAAGCCGAGCGAGCCGTTGTTGTAGACCACCACCTTCACCGGCAGGCCGAGCTGGGCCAGGGTGATGAAATCGCCCATCAACATGGTGAAGCCGCCATCGCCGGACAGCGAGATCACCTGCCGGCGCGGGAACTGCGCCTGCGCGCCCAACGCCTGCGGCATCGCATTGGCCATCGAGCCGTGGTTGAACGAGCCGAGCAGGCGGCGCTGGCCGTTCATGGTCAGGTAGCGCGCGGCCCACACCGTCGGCGTGCCGACGTCGCAGGTGAAGATCGCATCGGCATCAGCCAGCGCATCGACCATGCGCGTGACGAACTGCGGATGCAACGGCTCGCCGGGGGCCGAGGCCACCGCCAGGTCGTCCAGGCCCTCGCGCGCCTTGCGGTAGTGAGCCAGCGACTTCTCCAGGAAGCCGCGGTCCTCGCGACGCTGCAGGCGCGGCAGCAGCGCGGCGATGGTCTCGCGCACGTCGGCGGCGATGCCCAGTTGCAGCGGCGTGCGCCGCCCCAGCGCGGCCGGGTCGTTATCGACCTGCACGATGGTGGCGTCCTTGGGATAGAACTGCCGGTACGGGAAATCGGTGCCGAGCATCAGCAGCGTGTCGCAGTTGAGCATGGCCTGGTAGCCGGAACTGAAGCCGATCAGGCCGGTCATGCCGACGTCGAACGGGTTGTCCCACTCCACATGTTCCTTGCCGCGCAGCGCATGCACGATCGGCGCGCCGAGCGCGTCGGCCAGCGCCACCACCTCGTCGTGCGCGCCGGCACAGCCGCTGCCGCACAGCAAGGTGGTGGCCTTGCTCGCCTGCAGCAGATCGGCCAGCTTCGCCACGTCGGCGTCGGCCGGCAGGATGCGCGGCGCGGCCAGCGCCGGCCACGTCGTCGGCGTGCCCTTGGGCATTTCCTGCAGGGCGACGTCGCCGGGGATCACCACCACCGCCACGCCGCGGCGCAGGATCGCCGTGCGCATCGCCCGCTGCAGCACTTCCGGCATCTGCGCCGGGTTGGTCACCAGTTCGACGTAGTGGCTGCACTCGCGGAACAGTTCCTGCGGGTGGGTTTCCTGGAAATAGCTCAGGCCGATCTCCGAGGACGGGATGTGCGCGGCGATCGCCAGCACCGGCTGATGACTGCGGTGGCAATCGAACAGGCCGTTGATCAGATGCAGGTTGCCCGGCCCGCAACTGCCGGCGCACACCGCCAGCTTGCCGCTGACCGCGGCTTCGGCGCCGGCGGCGAAGGCGGCCACTTCCTCGTGACGCACGTGCATCCACTCGATGCTGTCCATCTGCCGCAGCGCGTCGGTCAGGCCGTTGAGGCTGTCGCCGGTCACGCCCCAGATCCGCTCCACGCCCGCGCTGTGCAGGGTTTCGGCGAGCAGGCGAGCCATGGTCTGCTTGGACATACGTGCTGATCTCCGGTTGGGGAGCGGCATGGTCGCACCGCGCGCGTTACCGACGCGTGGCGCAGCAGATGCACGCCCGTGCCTGCCGCCCCCATGTTCAGCGCACGGTGCGGCTAGTCTTCGCCGCGTGCAGCGGCAGCATCGTGTGCCGCATCGCCATCGTCCTCGTGATAGCGGCCGGGCGTGGCGGCCTTGCCGTGTGCGCCGCCGGCATGCTCGCCGGTGGCGCCGTAGGTGCCGGCCTGACCGAGGTTGGGCTGGCTGCGCCCGCTGCGGTCATCGCCGTGGTCCTGCGGTGTCCGTGCGTGCGGCGACGGCATGGGCTGCGACGGCACGCCGCTGTCGGACGACATATCGCCTTGCGTGCCGCGGTAGGCAGCCTGGCGGACATCGTGCGTGCCGGTGGGAGGTGAAGTGCGCTGGGCCATGACGATCTCCCGCAGAAGCGTGGGAGCGCGTCACGCTAGACCGGCAGGTGTTAGCCAACCCGCAAGGCGCCATGAAGAGCACGCGAGCAAGCACTACGCTGCGAATCCGCACCACCACGCCGCACGCACGTGACCTGCACGCCTGCGCCACCCGTGCTGGCCGACGCTGGCCGCTCCTTCCGCACTGGAGCCCTGCGATGTCCGGTCTACTCTGGAAACTTGCGCTAGCCGGCACGGCTTACGCCGCCATCCGCGCCTATCGCCTCAACACCCACACCACCATGGCCGACGCGGCCTCGTCCATGCCACCAGCCGAACTGGATGACGGTCGGGCCACGCCGCCGCACGGCGACACCCTACAGGGCGCCGAGCGCGCGTCGACAACTGCGACCACAGACGATCCGGACGGCGCCGTGCCGGCCTGATCCCTGCAACGCGCAGCGGCGTGTCGCGCGCTCACCGCCGACACGCTGCTTCCACCGTCCGCAGGGCGCGGGCGTCAGCTCAGCCTTTGGGGCGATCGTGGGTCTCGCGGCCATCGCCGTGGCGCGCATTGCGCGCACGCAGTTCCTCGCTGGCCTTGCGCGCCAGTTCCTCGTATTGCTTGCGGATCTCTTCCAGCCGCTTCTCGTCCAGCTCTTCCAGATCCAGCAGCTCGTTGTTGGCCTTGGCGCTGACCCGGATCAGCTCGTCGAGCTTGATCTGCATCGCCGCGGTGTCGGCGTTCTGGGTGTGCTGGATCAGGAACACCATCAGGAAAGTGATGATGGTGGTGCCGGTGTTGATGACCAGCTGCCAGGTGTCGTTGAAGCCGAACACCGGGCCGCTGAGGCCCCACACCAGCACGATGCATAGCGCGATGCAGAAGGTCCAGGGCGTGCCGGCGGCATACGACGCCTTCTTGGCGACGACGTTGAACAGCTTGGCAGGTTTCATCGCAGGCCCTCGCTCGACGGAAGACGCCTGCACCGCCGCCGGCGCCTGCAGGCGGCTAAGGATGATCGACAGCCTCCCGTGAGCGAGGCGTGCATATCGCGCCAGCGCCGGGCCAATGAAAAAGGCGGGGTCGCCCCCGCCTTTTTGCTTGACCTGTGCGCGAGGCTCAACCGGCCTGTTGCGTCGCCGGCTGCAGCGCCCGCACCGGGCGTGGCCGGCTCGGGAAGGCGTGGCGCAGGATCCGCCACACCACCTGGCCGAACTGCTTGGGCAGCGAGCCGGTGTTGTAGTGCTGGCCGTAGCGCGCGCAGATCTCGCGCACCTGCACCGCCAGCGCCGCATAGCGGTTGGCCGGCACGTCCGGGAAGAAATGGTGCTCGATCTGGTGGCTGAGGTTGCCCGACAGCACGTTCAGCAGCTTGCCGCCGGCCAGGTTGGAGGAACCGCGCAGTTGCCGCAGGTACCAATGGCCGCGCGACTCGTTCTTGATCGACTCCTTGGGGAAGGTCTCGGCGTCGGCGGTGAAGTGGCCGCAGAAGATGATCACGAAGGTCCAGATGCTGCGCAGCACGTTGGCGGCCAGGTTGCCCAGCAGCACCGGCAGGAAGAACGGGCCGGCCAGCGCCGGAAACAGGATGTAGTCCTTGAAGATCTGCCGGCCCATCTTGCGCCCGACCGGCAGGAACGTCCGCTTCAATTCGCCGCGCTTCATCTTGCCGGCCAGCCAGCGGCCCAGGCGCAGGTCCTGGATCGCCACGCCCCATTCGAACAGCAGCGCGAACACCACCGCGATGAACGGCTGCGCCAGGTAGAACGGGCGCCAGCGCTGCTCGGGGAAGATGCGCAGCAGGCCATAGCCGATGTCGTCGTCCATGCCGCGCACGTTGGTGTAGGTGTGGTGCTTGAAGTTGTGCGTCTTGCGCCAGTTGTCGCCGGTGGCGACGATGTCCCACTCGTAGGTGTTGCCGTTCAGGTGCGCATCGCCCATCCAGTCGTACTGGCCATGCATCACGTTGTGGCCTAGTTCCATGTTCTCCAGGATCTTGGACAGGGTCAGCAGCAGCACGCCGGCGATCCACGCCGGCACCAGCACGCTGTGCACGAAGGCGCCGAGGAACAGCAGCGCACGGCCGGCCACGCCGGTGTAGCGCACCGCGGCGACGATGCGGCGGATGTAGCGCGCGTCGCGCGCGCCCAGGTCGGCCAGGGTGCGCATGCGCAGCGCATCCAGTTCGTCGCCGAAGGTCTGCAGTTCGGCCGGGGTGAGTGCGCGGTTGCGGGGAGCCGCCATGGGGAAGTCCTTCAGAGGTCCAGGGTCAGGTCGCTGCTGGCGCTGTTGACGCACAGCTTCAGCGAACCGGGTTCGGCGGCGTGGGCGCCGCTGAGCAGATCACGGGTGATGCCGGCCTGCTTGCCGCAGGCGCAGCTGTTGCAGATGCCCATGCGGCAGCCGTGCTTGGGCCGCAGGCCCTCGGCTTCCAGCGCGGTGAGCAGCGACTGGCCGCGCGGCAGCTGCAGCACGCGGCCGCTGCGCGCCAGGGTCACCGCCACGGTGCCCTGCTCGACATCGGCCGGGGCCGGCGGCGGGCTGAACGCTTCGGCCTGGAAGCGGGCCACGCGGTGCTGCAGGCGCGCGCGCGCCGCCTGCACGAAGCCGCCCGGGCCGCAGGCCAGCACCTGCGCCTGCCCCAGGTCGCCCAGGGTATCCAGCGGCAGCGTGTCCACGCGCGGCGCCGGCGTTTCGCCCTCGCCGGTGATGGCCAGGTGCAGGCGGAAACGCGGATGCGCCGCGGCCAGCGCCTGCAGTTCGTCGCGGAAGCAGACCTGGTCGTGGCGCCGCGCCCAGTACAGCAGGTCGACATCGGCCGGCATGCCGGCATCGGCCAGTTGCCGCAGCAGCGCGCGCATCGGGGTGATGCCGCTGCCGGCGGCCAGCAGCAGCCAGCGGCCGTGCGGCGCGGTCGGCAGCACCATCTCGCCGTAGGCCTGGCCGAGTTCGAACACCTCGCCGATGCGCGCGGCGCCGGCCAGGTACTGGCTGACCCGGCCGCCGTCGACGGTCTTGACCGTGATCGCCAGGCGCCCGCCCGGCAACGGCGTGGGACTGTAGCTGCGCAGCAGCCGGCGGCCGTCGATCTCCACGCCCAGTTCCACGTGCTGGCCGGCGCGCAGGCCGCGCCAGTGGCGGTTGGGCTGCAGCACCAGGGTCACCGCGTCGCTGCTGGCGGCCTCGCGCTGCACCAGACGGGCACGCGGGCGCTGCCAGGTCCACAGCGGATGCAGGCGGGTGGACCAGAAATCGAACACGTCCGGCTTGACCCAGGCGCGCAGGGCGCGGGCGGCAGGGCGGAGCTTGGCGGGACGGCGGGCAGCATTCATGGGGTCCACTATACAGATGAAGATACAGATGTCTATACAGTTGTGCATTCAGCAATGGCGTTATCATCCCCCATTGCCTGGCCCGGTCTGCCCATGACGACGCTCTCCCCTCCCCCGTCCGCGGACACGCCGAACGCCCGCAAGGGTGCGATCTCGCGCGAGGACCTGCTGGCCGCGGCGCTGAAGCTGATCGGGCCGCACCGCAGCGTGTCCACACTGAGCCTGCGCGAGGTGACCCGCGAAGCCGGCATCGCCCCCAACAGCTTCTACCGCCAGTTCCGCGACATGGACGAGCTGGCGGTGGCGCTGATCGACCTGGCCGGCAGCTCGCTGCGCACCATCATCGGCCAGGCGCGGCAGCGTGCCGCCGGAAACCGCCGCAGCATCATCCTCAGTTCCGTTGAGACTTTCATGGAACAGTTGCGCGCCGACGACAAGCTGCTGCACGTCCTGTTACGCGAGGGCACGGTCGGCTCGGACGCGTTCAAACATGCAGTGGACCGCGAGCTGAACTATTTCGAGGACGAACTGCGGGTGGACCTGATCCGCCTGGCCGCGCTGGAAGGCGCGCCGCTGCACGAACCAGCGCTGGTCTCCAAGGCGATCACCCGGCTGGTGTTCGCGATGGGCGCCACCGCGATGGACCTGCCGCCGGAGAAGGATCCGGAACTGATCCGGCAGATCACCGCGATGCTGCGCATGATCATCGTCGGCGCGCGCACGCTCGCCGCCGGCTGAGTTCGCGGCGCCGCAGCGGCGCTCACGCAGACAGTGACCGGCACGGGCGCTTGCCCGCATCGTGACATGCCGCCGACATGGTCTTGGCCCCGGCTTTACCTGCGCCTGCCCACCCTCGTTGGACACTCCCCCAACGAGGCATGCACATGGCCGTTCCAAACTATCCGTCGCCGCCGTTCAAGGCGCAGCAGCAATCCTTTCCCGGCAAGACCCAGGCCATGGATCCGAAACCGGATCACGGTGAAGACAGCTATGTCGGCCACGGCCTGCTGCAGGGCAAGCGCACCCTGATCACCGGCGGCGACAGCGGCATCGGCGCCGCGGTGGCGATCGCCTATGCGCGCGAGGGCGCCGACGTCGCCATCGCCTACCTGCCCGACGAGCAGGACGACGCCGAACGCATTGCCAAGCTGGTGGAGGATGCCGGCGTGCGCGTGCTGCTGCATCCCTGCGACATCAGCGACCGCGCGCAGGCCGAGGCGTTGATCAAGACCGTGACCGACGCCTTCGGCGGCCTCGACGTACTGGTCAACAACGCGGCCTACCAGCGCTATTTCCACAGCTTCGACGAGATCACCCTCGACGAATGGGAGAAAACCTTCGCCACCAACGTGCATGCGCCGTTCCACCTGGTGCGGCTGGCGCTGCCGCACATGCCCGAGGGCGGCTCGATCATCAATACCGCCTCGGTGAACTCGAAGAAGCCCACGCCCAACATCCTGCCGTACTCGGCCACCAAGGGCGCGCTGGCCAACCTGACCATCGGTTTGGCCGGCCTGCTCGCCGAGAAGAAGATCCGCGTCAACGCGGTGCTGCCGGGTCCGATCTGGACGCCGTTCATCCCCACCGGCATGGATGAGGAATCGGTGCGCACCTTCGGCGAGCAGACGCCGTTCGGCCGTCCTGGCCAGCCGGCGGAACTGGCCTCGGCCTATGTGCTGTTGGCTGCGGATACCTCGAGCTATACGTCGGGCACGTTGCTGACCATCTCGGGTGGCGCGGTGACGCTGTAAGGCCGGGAATCGTAAGTGGGGAATCGGGAATGGGAAAAGCGCTGCGGGCTTGCGGCGCTGTAGGTGCGGCTCTGGCCGCGAGAGGCTTTCCCCTGATGTTGTCGCTGTGATCCTCACGCAAGCACACGCATCGCCTGCTGCTGTCTCGTTAGCAGGGCACAGATCCAGCGCACTCCCCTCTTCAGGAGCGGCTTCAGCCGCGACGGGCATTCCCATGAAGGCCTGTCACGACTGAAGCCGCTCCTTCGAGCGCGAGCGCAAAAGACATGCAGCACCCGCGCATCACGCGTATCGCCACCGTGTACATCTCCTCACACGGCATCTCGCACGGCATTCACTCTGCGCTGCAACTGCTCTAACGGCGGCGAGTCTAGGTTGATCGCACAGGGGAAAAACACACGGACGCGCGATGCGATGCAGGTGCGTCGCGCACACCATCTGGAGCGATATCCATGACCCGAAGCAACACCGAACGCTTGTTGAAGTGGCTGCAGGACGCCTACGCCATGGAGCAGGAGGCCAACACCATGCTCACTGCCACCGCCGGCCGCCTGGAGCACTACCCGCAGCTGAAGGCGCGCATCGAGCAGCACGTCAACGAAACCCGCGATCAATCCGAACAGGTCAAGCGCTGCATCGAGATCCTGGACGGCTCGATCCCGACCATCAAGGGCACCGTCGCCAGCGTGATGGCCTCGGTGCACGCCGCCGGCAATTCGATGATGAGCGACGAGGTGGCCAAGAGCCTGGGCGTGAGCTACGCCTTCGAGCATATGGAGATCGCCAGCTACCGTTCCCTGGTGATCGCCGCCAAGGAAGCCGGGCAGACCGAGATCGCCGACATCTGCGCCGCCATCCTCGACCAGGAAATCGCCATGGCCGAGTGGCTGATCGAGCACCAGGAAGCCACGATCCTGGCGTTCCTGAAGCGCGAGCGCACCGAAGGCGAAACCGCCAAGCACTGAGCGCCGTCGTGCATCGCACGACGTGCGCACATTCCCCCGCAGCACCCACCCTTCACCCACCGGAGACTCCCATGGCCGTCAAGACCATCGACGAACTGTTCATCCACGAGCTGTCGGACATCTACAGCGCCGAGAAGCAGCTGACCAAGGCACTGCCGCGGCTGGCACGCGCCTCCACCAACCCGGCGCTGCGCGCGGCGTTCGAAGCGCACCTGGAAGAAACCCAGGGCCAGATCGAACGCATCGACCAGATCGTCGAAAAGGGCAACCTGCGCCTGAAGCGGATCAAGTGCGCCGCCATGGAAGGCCTGGTGGAAGAAGGCAAGGAAGTGATCGAGTCGATCGAAGCCGGCCCGGTGCGCGATGCCGCGTTGATCGGCGGCGCGCAGAAGGTCGAGCATTACGAGATCGCCTCCTACGGCACACTTGCCGCCATGGCCAAGCAGTTGGGCATGGACGATGCGTTGAGCCTGCTGCTGGAAACGCTCAATGAAGAGAAGTCCACCGACGAGAAGCTGACCCTGCTGGCCGAGCAGGGGGACAACGAAGAAGCGGCACGCAAGCGCAAGGCGGCCTGACCGCCCCGGCTGCGGCCCGCCAGCGCGGGTCGCAGCATCCAAGACGCCTGTCCCCCACGCGCGGCCGTCGGTCGCGCCATTGCGTCGTCACGACGTTCGGGCGGCACTCCAGGAGAACCCCATGTTCATGCACAACAAGCGGCTGATGTACACGGTCCGCGTGGCACAACCCGATCCGGCGCTGGCCTCGCTGATGCTGGAACAGTTCGGCGGCCCGCAAGGCGAGCTTGCCGCGGCGATGCGCTACTTCACCCAGGCCATCGGCGAGGTCGATCCCGGCCGCAAGGATCTGCTGTACGACATCGCCACCGAGGAGCTCAGCCACCTGGAAATCATCGGCTCGATCATCGCCATGCTCAATCAGGGGCCGAAGGCCGTGCTGTCCGAAGGCATGGCCGAGGTCGAGGACATGCGCAACCTCACCCGCAACAACAACACCAGCCAGACCCAGCAGATTCTCTACGGCGGCGGCCCGGCGCTGGTCAATTCCAGTGGCGTGCCGTGGAGCGCGGCCTACGTGGACAGTATCGGCGAGCCGACGGCCGACCTGCGCTCCAACATCGCCGCCGAAGCGCGCGCCAAGATCGTCTACGAGCGCCTGATCAACGTCACCGACGATCCGGGCATCGTCGATGCGCTGACCTTCCTGATGACCCGCGAAGTGGCGCACCAGAAGTCCTTCGAGAAGGCGCTGTACGCGATCGAGCCCAACTTCCCGCCAGGCAAACTGCCGGGCGATCCGGCCTTCACCGACCGCTACTACGACATGTCGCAGGGCGACGGCGACATGCAGGGGCCCTGGAACAGCGGCAGCCAATGGGAGTCCATTGCCGACCGCAATCGCCAGGTGGCGGTGGATGGCGGCAGCGGGATGCCCAGCGTGGGCCTGAGTGAACTGGAACAGAGCGCAGTGCAGGCGCTGGCGGCGCGTACGCTGTCGCAGCCGGACAGCGACTCGACCACCGGTGCCGACCTGGGTGCCGGCCCCGTCGCCGGCTCGACCAAGGGCAGCGTGGCGCGCTAACGCGCCATTGCAGGCCGCCCTCGCACGAACGCCGCGATGCGCAAGCATCGCGGCGTTCGTGCGAGAGAGCATGGGCTGTGATCGCCCCTTTCGCGGCAACCCCCGTTCAGTCGCCGGTCTGCCGGTGCGGCGCATGCACCGGCTTGGATTGCCAGCCCCAGCGAGATGCATGACCTCATCGCGCGTTCGCCAGCCCCTGGAATGCAACGACTGGGCGAACACGGCGTGGCGGCAGGCGCCACCACGCCGCACTGGCTCAGAACTCTTCCCACTCCGCGCTGTCCGCCGGCACGCCCTGGATCGGGCGTGGCTTGGCCGCCGCTTGCCGCACCGGGACCGTCGGCTTGGGCTTGGTGGCGACGGCGACAGCCCGCACCGCCGGCCTGGCCGGCTGCGGCCTTGCCGCGATCGCTGGTGCCACGCTGATGGCGGCGCCGCCGGCGAGGCGGAACACCGCCACCGCGCGTGCCAGTTCCGCCGCCTGGTCTTCCATGCTCTTGGCCGCCGCGCTGGCTTCTTCCACCAATGCCGCGTTCTGCTGGGTGCCCTCGTCCAGCTGCATCACCGTCTTGCTGACCTGGTCGATGCCCGCGCTCTGCTCGGCGCTGGCCGCGGAGATCTCGGCCATGATGTCGGTGACCCGCTTCACCGAGGCGACCACCTCGGTCATGGTGGTGCCGGCGCGGTTGACCAGGGTCGAGCCCTGCTCCACTTCCTGCACCGAGTCGGAGATCAGGGCCTTGATCTCCTTGGCCGCCGCCGCCGAACGCTGCGCCAGCGTGCGCACTTCCGAGGCCACCACGGCGAAGCCGCGGCCCTGTTCGCCGGCGCGCGCCGCTTCCACCGCCGCATTGAGCGCGAGGATGTTGGTCTGGAAGGCGATGCCGTCGATCACGCCGATGATGTCGGCGATGCGCGCGGACGCGGCGCTGATCGAGGCCATGGTCGCCACCACTTCCTCCACGGCGCGGCCGCCGTGCTCGGCCACCTCGCCGGTGCTCAGCACCAGCTGGTTGGCCTGGCGCGCGCTGTCGGCGTTCTGCTTCACGGTGGACGTCAGCTCCTCCATCGAGGCGGCGGTTTCTTCCAGGCTGGCCGCCTGCTGCTCGGTGCGCACCGACAGGTCGCTGTTGCCGCTGGCGATCTCGCTGGCGGCGGTGTTGATCGAGCCGACCGCGCGCTGGATGCCCTGCACGATGCCGGTCAGTTGCTCGGCGGTGCGGTTGGCGGCGTCGGCGAGCTTGCCGAACGCGCCTTCGTAGCGTACGTCCACGCGCTGCGACAGGTCGCCATCGGCGATCGCCCCCATGATCCGGCCGACGTCGGCCAGGCCGCTGTCGGCCTGGCGCATCAGCCGGTTCAGCGCTTCCACCATTTCCTTGAACGCGAACGCGTAGCGCGCCTCGTCGCCACGTGCAGTGAAGTCGCCGCGGGCGGCCGCGTCGGCCAGCCGCGCGATGTCGCCGTTGACCGCCGACAGGTTGGCCTTGACCACGTCCAGCGCCTCGTGCAGCGCGGCGCGCTGTCCCGGCAGCCGACGCATGTCGCGGCGCAGGTCGCCGCGGCCGTACTCGTCCATGATCGCCATCGCCTCGACGATCGCGTCCAGGTGCTCGAACAGCGCGGTGTTCATGCCGTGCGCGAGCGTGCCGTAGTCGCCGGGGAAGTCCTCCGGCATGCGGTGGCTGATGTCCTCGCCCTGCTGCAGCCGCACCAGGGTCTGCATCTCGCCGTTGAAGCGCTGCAGCTGGGTCTGCATCTGCTGCATGCTGGTCATCAACTGCCCGGTCTCGTCGCGCGACTCGACCTTGATCGGATTGTCGAAGCGGCCCGAGGCGATCGCTTCGGCGGTGCGCGTGGCGCCGCGCAGCGGCGCGACGATGGCGCCGGCGATCAGCCAGCACAGGCCCACGACCAGCGCCACCAGGCCACCACCGATCACCGTAAGGATCTTGGTGAAGCCCATCGCCTGGGCCTGGATGTCCTCGGCATACACGCCCATCGCCAGCACCCAGTTCCACTGCGGGTACAGCGCGGCGTAGCTGATCTTCGGCAGCTGCACCGACTTGCCGGGCTTGGGCGCGGTGTAGTAGCTGAAACCGTCGCCGCTGCGCACCGCCGTCTGGATGTCGCGGTACACGTACTCGCCGGCATCGCTCCTGTAGCCGCTCATGTCGGTGCCGACCGCACGCTTGGGATGCATGACGATGCGCATCTGCGGGTCGACGATGAAGAAGTAGTCCACGCCGCCGTTGGTCTTCATGTCGGCCAGCGCGCCCTTGGCCGCTGCCTGCGCCTGCGCCTCGGTCATCTCGCCGCGCTTGGCCAGATCGGCGTAGTGCTGCATCACGCTCAGGCCCATGTCGACCTGGGTCTTGACGCTTTGCTTGCGCGCATCGATCAGGTTGAGATATTGCAGGCGCGCTGCGGCAACGGCGAGCAGGATCACGCCGAGCGCGATCAGCGTGCACAGCACGACGAACTTGCGCGCCATCGGCAGATTGGCGATATGGCGGCGCAGAAATTGGATGGGATTCATGGCGTAGAAAGCAGAGAACGGAATTTTGTATCGGCCAGCGCGCGCTCGAACTTGAACTGCGAAGTGCTTCGCCAGAGCAACGCGCACCACAGTTTCACGCTGCAGCCGTCTTCCGTCAGGCCAGTGCGGCATCCATCGGCGCGCTCGCAGACGGCACGCCGGCGGCGTGCGGCTCCCACACCAGGCGATGGAAATCGAAGCCCTGCTGCAAGCGCGGCTTGACCACGTTGAAGTACGGCGAGACGTCGAAATCGCGAGGCAGCGTCAGGCTGTGATGGCGCGGATGCAGGATCTCCGCGTCTTCTCCGGCATCGCTTCCCGTCGGCGGCGCCTGGTCGATTTCCGGCAGGATGGGATAGCGGATCGCGCCGAACGCCTGCGCCAGCAACGTCGAGCAGATCGCCCGGGTCGGCTCGCCGCTGCCCAGCTCCAGGAAGCGCCGCTTCACCGACGACGGCAGCGGCGGCGTGCGGATCAGGTAGCGCGCCAGATCGAAGATGTTCTTCAGGTCGTAGCTGTTGCCGACCCGCGAGACCATGTACTCCACCACGGTCTCGATCTCCTGCGCGCTTAACCCCACCGGACGGCAGATGCGGGTGTGCAGGCCGGCGAACTCGCTCAATCCCACCAGGCGCACGCCGACGTTGATGTCGACATCGCAGAACAGCGGCGCTTCCTCGCCGGGAAGCGCGGCCACGTGGTCGCCGATGTACAGCGCCGCGTGCGACCAGGTGGACTGGCTCAGGTACTTGATGGCGGTGGAGAAGCGGCTGTTGCCCTCGACCAGCAGCACGTCGCCCTTGCGCAGGGTGGCACGCAACAGTTGCGGCGGGCTGGTCGGCAGTTGCGAGCCATGGCGGCGCGGCTTGGACAGGAACTTGGCCAGGTGGCGGCCCAGCAAACGTGGCAAGGACAGCATGCGCGTTCCCCCGAGGGACGGCCGCTTCGGCGAAACGGCTCCGCTATCCGCAATGGCGGCCATGCGCTGGATTTCTTGAATGGCGTGCCGGCGCCAGCGACCGGCTCACGGTTGCCGCAGGATCGACAGCTCCACGAACTGCGCGCTGCTGGAACGCAGGTAGACCGCATAGCGGCCACGGCCCGGCACTTGCACCAGAAAGCGGTCTCCCGGCACCGGCTGGAGCTTGTCGACCGCGGCCGCACCCAGCGGCGCGATCCGCAGCCGCACCTTGGCATCGTCCTGCGCTGGCGTGAGATTGGCGATGGTCAGCGCGCCATCGAAGAGGGTGCGGCTCTCGCCCGGCAACAGACTCAGCATCAGCGACATCGCCGCGGCCTTGGCGTCGCAGGCACCGGCCTGCGCCTCGGCCAGCTGCCGCTGCAGCGGCTTGACCTCCACGTACTGCACGAAGCCGTAGGTCGCGCCGATCACCACCAGCACTGCCGAGACCTCGGCGGCGGTGCGCTTGAACGAGAGTGCTTGCCACCATGTCTGCGCCGGCGGGGGCGGCGTCTGTCGGGTCGTTCGAGCCATGCATCACGGTATCGATGCCGCCATGCCGCTGTCTGCCAGCACGGCTGACATCACCGCGTAAGGCCGCGTTCGTCTACCTGGCGATACAGACGCGACGCCACGTGCCTTGCGATAGGCGCCGCCCCAAGCACGGACATCGCGCGATGGCGCGGCATGGTCTCGCGCCTGCGCAACTCCCAGCAGGCGATGACGCGTCTTTCGGAGGTTTCGAAACCACGGATCGTCGACGCGCAGGGCGAACCGCCCACGCATGTTGCGCCGCAACTTGACGCATCGAGCGCCCGGGCGGAGTCTTGGCATGAAATTTCGAAATTATTTTCGCAATCCGAAATTCACTTGTCAAGCGACAGGATCAGGCGGGTCGAGCAAGCTGGCGATTCCCCCGGGTCCTCCAGGAACTGCAGATGATCAAGACGACTTCCCAGCGCGCGGCCAGCGCCGCGCCCGACGATGGCGACGAGGCCGGGGACAAGAAGCTGCGCAGCACCGTGCAGTCGCTGGCCAAGGGCTTTCGCGTGCTCGAGGCGTTCTCGTCCGAGCACGAGGAACTGTCGCTGAGCCAGATCGCGGCCCTGGCCCGGCTCGATCCCGGCACCACCTTCCGCATGCTCAACACCCTGGTCGAGCTGGGCTACGTGCACCGCGTGCCGGAGAGCCGCCGCTTCCGCCTGACCCTGAAGGTGCTCGACCTCGGCTTCCACGCCATCGCCCGCCGCGATCTGCGCAGCGTGGTGCGGCCGCTGCTGCGCACGCTGGTCAGCGACGTCAACGAAGCGGCCAGCTTCGCGGTGCTGCAAGGCCCCGACGTGCTCTACATCGAGCGCGTGCGCGCCGGCATCACCCGCCTGGGCGTGGACATCCGCATCGGCACCACGGTGCCCAGCACCCGTACGGCGATCGGCCTGGCGATGCTGGCGCACCTGGCGCCGGCGGAAGTGACGCGGGTGACCGGGGTCGACGTGCAGGGTGCGCAGACGCCGGAGATCGCCACGATCCGGCGCACCTTCGACAGCATCCGCCGCGACCGCTACGTGATCCTGGAGTCGATGCTGACCGAGGGCCTGCGCGTGCTGGCGGTCCCGGTGCTGGATGCGGACGACTATCCGCTCGGCGCGATCAGTGTCGCCGCGCCGTCGGTGCGCACCAGCCACGCCGAACTGCTGGAGACCGCCCTGCAGCCGACGCTACTGGCCGCCAAGGACATCGCCTTCGCGATCCAGGCCAGCGGGAGTGTTGCCGTGACCGCCCCCAGCACCTGATCCGCGCGGGCCACCGCCCGGCCCTCCCTGTCGGTCTCGCTGCGTGGACGCTTCGGCGCCCGCGTCGGGGTCCCCTTGTCCTGCGAAAGGCAGCCACGATGCTCATGCCCACCACAGCCCCTGCCCCCACCGCCAACGCCACCGCCCGCACCCCGTCCATCGCCGAGGCGCAGGCGGAGATCGGCGCACGCCTCGAACGCCTGCCGATCACCCGCAAGGTGTGGTGGGCGCGCAACATCGTCGGCGCCGCCACGTTCTTCGACGGCTACACGGTGATCGCCATCGCCTACGCGATGCCGGTGCTGACCAAGGAATGGCAGCTGTCGCCGGCACAGATCGGCACGATCCTGTCGGCCGGCTACCTGGGCCAACTGCTGGGCTCGGTGTTCTTCGGCTGGCTGGCCGAGCGCATCGGCCGCCTGCACGTGCTGCTGTTCACCATCCTGCTGTTCGTGTCGATGGACGTGGCCTGCCTGTTCGCCGGCAGCGCCGCGACGATGATCGCGTTCCGCTTCGTCCAGGGCATCGGCACCGGCGGCGAGGTGCCGGTGGCCAGCGCCTACATCAACGAACTGATCGGTTCGAAGAAGCGCGGCCGCTTCTTCCTGCTGTACGAGGTGATGTTCCTGCTCGGCCTGGTCGCCGCTGGCGGCATCGGCTACTTCCTGGTGCCGGCCTACGGCTGGAAAGCGATGTTCATGGTCGGGCTGATCCCTGCGGCGATCATGATTCCGCTGCGTTTCTTCATGTTCGAATCGCCGCGCTGGCTGGCCTCCAAGGGCCGCTACGCCAAGGCCGACGCGATCGTGGCCGAACTGGAGCGCAGCGCCGAGCGCCGCCATGGCCCGTTGCCGGCGCCAGCCTTCGACCGCACTGCGCTGCCCGAGGCGCAGCGCTCGGACTGGCGCGAGCTGTTCGGCAGCGTCTATCGCAAGCGCACCCTGGTGATCTGGAGCCTGTGGTTCTGCTCCTACCTGGTGGCCAACGGCATCATCACCTGGCTGCCGACGCTGTACCGCACGCACTTCGGGCTGTCGCTGCAGCAGAGCATCGCCTATGGCTTCTTCACCTCGCTGGCCGGCGTCGCCGCCGCAGTGGCCTGCGCGCTGTCGATCGACAAGGTCGGACGCAAGCGCTGGTATGGGCTGGCGTTCGTGGCCGGCGGCGTGCCGCTGCTGGCGCTGGCGGCGCTCGGCGGCACCTCGGCGCCGCAGGTGCTGGTGTTCGCGGCGCTCGGCTACGCCGCGGTGCAGACCATCACCTTCTCGCTGTACCTGTATTCGGCCGAGCTCTACCCCACCCGCATCCGCGCCATCGGCACCGGACTGGGCAGCGCCTGGCTGCGCCTGGGCTCGGCCTGCGGGCCGCTGCTGGTCGGCGCGGTCATCGCCGGACTCGGCATCCGCTACGTGTTCGCCGCCTTCGCTGCCGTGCTGCTGGCCGGCGCCGTCGTGACCTGGCGCTTCGCCCTGGAAACCAAGGGCAAATCGCTGGAGCAGCTGTCGCCCTGAGCGTATCGCCGGCACTGCCGCCGGCGCATCGCACCACACCTCCGCACCACCCCCGTCGGACCCCGCGTTCGATTCCATCCCCCGTTGATCCAAAGAAGAGGAAATGAGCATGAGCACTATCGACCTGAAAGGCCTGGTCCCCGCCCCGGTCACCCCGTTCACCCGCGACGGCGCCGTCGACTATCCCGCGATCAAGCGCATCGGCGCCTGGCTCGGCGGCATCAACGGGGTCAAGGGCCTGACCGTGCTCGGCCACGCCGGCGAAGGCACGTTCCTGGAGCGCGACGAACAGGCCAAGGTGATCACCGCCTTCCGCGACGCCGTCGACGGCCGCATCCCGATCATCGCCGGCATCACCCTGGAAGGCACCCGCGTCGCCGCCGACGAAGCCAAGCGCGCGGTCGCCGCCGGCGCCTCCGCCGGCCTGATCTATCCGTCGCACGGCTGGCTGCGCTTCGGCTACCAGAAGGGCGCGCCGCAGGACCGCTACAAGGCCATCCACGAGGCCAGCGGGCTGCCGATGATCCTGTTCCAGTACCCGGACGCGACCAAGGCCACCTACGACCTGGAGACGTTGCTGGAGATCGCCGCGCTGCCGGGCGTGGTCGCGATGAAGAACGGCGTGCGCAACATGAAGCGCTGGGACACCGAGATCCCGGTGTTCCGCAAGGAGCGCCCGCACGTGCCGGTGCTGACCTGCCACGACGAGTATCTGCTGCACACCATGTTCGACGTGGATGGCGCGCTGGTGGGCTACGGCTGCATCGCCCCGGAGCCGCTGCTGGAGATGATCGCCGCGGGCAAGGCCAAGGACTATGCCAAGGCGCGCGCACTGCACGACCGCCTGCTGCCGGTGACCAAGAGCGTCTATCACCGCGGCTCGCACATGGAAGGCTCGGTGGCGCTGAAGTGGGCGCTGGTCGCGCGCGGCCTGCTCGATCACGCCACGGTGCGTTCGCCGCTGCTGCCGCTGGCCGAGGGCGCCGACAAGGAGATCGCCGCGGCGATGGCCGCCGCCGGCCTCGGCAAGGTGGGCTGACCCGCACGGGTTGCCTCCAGCTCGATGGGCCGCGCAGTTGCGCGGCCCATCCGCTGCGGCGATGGCGTGCGCCTCGGCGCCGCGCAACGCGTTCCGGTCTGCCCTCGCGTGTCTTTGCCGGTCCCCCCACAGGTCTGCACACAGGCGTGCCCGTCGCCGACGGACGCGACGCCGTGCTGCGGCTCCACGACCGGAAGGTGTCTTCCCTTCGCGCACTGCCGCGTCGCCGCGCACCCACCGCGCACGTCCGGCGAGTGCTTCGTCTCGTCCGTGGAGCGTCCCATGTCCCGTTCTCTTTCCTGCGTCTCGTTGCTGGCGGCGGCCGCCGCCCTGCCGGCCTCCGCCA
>NZ_AQOK01000235.1:0-11009 GCF_000364645.1 Xanthomonas sp. SHU 308
CGACCACGGCATCGCGCCGCGCCTGGTCTGGTCCAACGACTACGCGCGCAACGTCGACGGCGGCCTGTCGCGCGGCGACCGCAATGCCGGCGGCGTGGTCGCCGGCGCCGACCTGGATCTGCAACGCCTGTTCGGCATTCCCGGTGCCACGCTGCACGTCACCGGCGCCTGGTACTACGGCGACAGCCTCTCGCAGCGGCAGATCGGCAACGGCGTCAAGGTGCAGGGCTATTGGTACCCGCAGCAGCAGGCGCAACTGGCGCAACTGACCTGGGAACAGAGCTTCGCCGACGGGCGCTGGCAACTGGTCGCCGGGCGCATGAACACCACCTGGCAGTTCGCGCGCAGCCGCTACGGCTGCCGCTTCGTCAGCGCCTCGGACTGTCCGTTCCAGCTGAGCCAGGCCGATGGCGGCTTCGTCGGCTTTCCCTACGTGAACTGGGGCACGAAGCTGCGCTACAAGCCTGACGCCACCTACGTGTCGGTGGGCGCGTTCGAACTGAACCCGCAGCGCAAGAACAACCACGGCCTGGACTGGAGCACCGCCGACAGCAGCGGCGTGCTGGGCACGCTCGAGGTCGGCTACGAACCCGATCCCGCACTGGGCAAGGGCGCACCGCGCTACCTCGCCGGCCTCTGGTACAACTCGGCCGACTACAGCGACCTGCGCTACAACCAGGCCGGGGGCTTGCGCGGGCTGGTCGGCGGCCCCGCGCGCCTGTACGACGGCGGGCGCTGGGGCGCCTACGCGCTCGGCGAACGCGCGCTGTACCGGCCGCAGGGCATGGCGAGCAAGCGCATGCTGGTCGCCTTCGGCAACATCGCCGCACCGTTCGACAAGCACCAGGTCTACGACCTGCAGGTCACCGCCGGCCTGTACTACAGCGGCCCGTTCGCGGCACGGCCCGGCGACGGCATGGGCGCGATCGCGCACTACTACCGCTTCAGTGCGGACCAGCAGGGCTACATGAACGACCTGCTGCGCAAGCGCGGCGCGGCCGCGGACATCGCGCGCAACGAACTCATGTTCGAACTCAACTACAGCTACCGCATCGCGCAGACGCCGCTGTTCCTGGTGCCGAACGTGCAGTACATCGTCCATCCCGACATCCTGGGCAATCCCGCGGCGCGCCGTGCGCCCGACGATGCGCTGGTGATCGGCTTGCGGGTGATGCTCAACATGGGTGGGCTGGGCACGCCGAAGTGAGGCCGCACTTGGCACCGGCCGGGGACCGATATCGCGGCAGCCGAGGCAGGCGCGCACGCACGCTTGCGCCGCTGGCGGTTAACCTTCCCTCCCCTTGCGTCATCCGGATCGCGCCTCAATGGCCAACCCCTACTACCGTGGCCCCGTCAGCGACCATTTCGATGGCGTGCGCTTCTTCAACCCCGGCCAGCCCACGATCGACAATGCGCTGAGCAAGGTCCTGCGCTGGAAGGCCGCCATGGGCGCGGTGCGCTGGCCTGCGCAGGTCGCGGTGACGCCGGCCATGCCTGCACCGCGGCACGACGGCCTGCGCATCACCATGGTCGGCCACGCCACGCTGTTGATCCAGGCCGCCGGCCTCAACCTGCTCACCGACCCGGTGTGGTCGCAGCGCGCCAGCCCTTCGCAGATCGCAGGGCCCAAGCGGGTAACGGCACCGGGCATCCGCTTCGCGGACCTGCCGCCCATCGATGCGGTGCTGCTGAGCCACAACCACTACGACCACTTCGACCTGGCGACCTTGCGCACGCTGCACGACGCGCACCAGCCGCTGTTCGTGATGCCGCTGGGCAACGACGTCCTGCTGCGCAAGCGCGTGCCCGATGCGCGCATCGCCACCGGCGACTGGCACGACCGGCTGCCGATCGGCGACACCGCGACGGCGACGCTGACCCGCGCCAACCATTGGTCCAGCCGCGGCATCGCCGACCGCAGGATGGCGCTGTGGTCCGGCTTCTTCGTCGAGACCGCGCGGGGATCGGTGTGGTTCGCGGGAGACACCGGCTACGGCGATGGCGCCATCTTCCGCGAGATCCGCGACCGGCACGGCGCGCCCGACGTGGCGTTGATCCCGATCGGCGCCTACGCGCCGCGCTGGTTCATGGCGCCACAGCACATCGACCCCACCGAAGCGGTGCGGATCTTCCGCGACACCGGCGCGCGGCGCGCGCTCGGCATCCACTGGGGCACCTTCCAGCTCACCGACGAAGGGCGTGATGAGCCGCGCGAAGCGCTGGCCGCCGCACTGCACCTGGCCGGCATCGACGCGGCGGACTTCGTCGCCGCCGAGCCGGGCCAGGCGTTCGACTTCGCCGATTTGGCGCCTTGACGTGCGCAGAAGTGAAGCATGCGGGCGACGATGGACGGTGCTTCTCAAGGCCGGTTGCCTGAGATCCCCCCGCAGGAGCGTTCCGTCGTCACGACGCGGCGAACCGCCGCGGTCGCGCAATTCGCCCTCGCGACGCAGAGAGAGCGCAGGTGCAGACGGCTACACTCGCGCTCCCGCCCACCAGGACACCGTCATGCGCGACCTCAGCCCGCTGCCTTCCATCGCCCTCGGCCGCTATCGCCACTTCAAGGGCGGCGAATACGAGGTGCTGGGCGTGGTCCGCAGCAGCGAGACGCTGGAACCGCTGGTGCTGTACCGACCGCTGTACGGCGAAGGCACGCTGTGGGTGCGGCCGTATCCGATGTTCGTCGAGCAGGTGGAGATCGATGGCGTACGCCGCCCGCGCTTCGCACCGATCGACGCGGACGCCTGAGCACGGCGCAGGCGACCGCGCCGCGCCCGACGCGAGACGCTAGCGCTTGGCCGCGCTGTCCACATCACTCTTGGTCGCGGCGTGATCCTGTGCCGGGCGGTTGCGGTTCTTCTTGGCGCGCGTGACCAGATACAGCATCGCGGCGATGAGCAGGACGAACAGTCCGGCGACCCAGGGCATCAGCGTGGTGTCCATTCGACACTCCAATTCGGTTGCACAGCGGTCACCAGACCACACGCGCAGTGAAGGCCTTGGCTAGTGCGACGGTGAGGTCGGCGTCGTGCCGGCGCGTCGCATGCGCACGATGAGCGGTTCCGTCGCGCAGTCCTGAGCCGCCGCGACGGCGGCCTTTACGACGGCCTTCGCGACAGGCACAGCATCGCTTGGGTTTGCGACCAGGCGCATTCCGCACGCCGCGGCGATCGCGCTGTCGATGCCTGAGAGGCCCTGGCCGAGACGTTCGCAGGACGGGCAAGCCACGCGAATCCCAGGCCTTCCGAGCGCACCGGCCGCCGTGCCGCCCAAGCTACCCAGCGCACGCCGAATCGACCGGGACGCATTGACATACGCCATGTACGCAAATAACGTACGCCACGTATGTGAATGAAGGCCCGCCCATGCACCAGCGCCGCAGCCGCCGCGAGATGATCGAGACCACCCGCGCCAGCCTGCTGGCTGCGGCGCGGCAGGCGTTCGCCACGCACGGCTTCGCGCACACCTCGATGGACGTGTTGACCGCCGAGGCCGGTCTTACCCGTGGCGCGCTGTATCACCACTTCGGCAGCAAGGACGGCCTGCTGATCGCGGTCATCGAGCAGATCGAGGCCGAGGTGGGCCTGCGCCTGCAGGCGGTGTCCGACGCCACGCCCACGCCGTGGGACGGTTTCCGCCGCCGCTGCCGCACCTACCTGGAACTGGCGCTGGAACCGGAGATCCGCCGGATCATCCTGCAGGACGCGCGCGCCGTGTTCGGCGACGTGCCGCCGGCGGCGCAGTCGGTGGGCATCGCCGCGCTGCAGGCGGCGCTGGAAGCCCTGATCGCCGCCGGCACGGTGGCGCCGCTGCATGCCGGGGTGATGGCACGCATGCTCTACGGCGCGATCACCGAGGCGGCGTTCTGGATCGCCGAGCCGGACGCCGACCTGCATGCACGGCTGGCCGACGCGCTCCACGCCCTGGACCGGCTGCTCGACAGCCTGCGCACGCCCTGATTCCGCAGCACTCCCCGCCTCGCCACTCGACCAGGATCACGCACATGCACTGGCGCAATACCGCACAGCGCTTCGGCGCCCTCGCCAAGCTGTTCCACTGGACCACCGCCGCCGCCTTCATCGGCGCGTATGCGGTGGTGTACTACGTCATCTGGTTCATGGACGACACCTCCGACGCCTCGCTGCCGGTGCTCAACCTGCACTGGGTGCTGGGCCTGCTGGTCGGGTTCCTGGTGCTGCCGCGGCTGTTGTGGCGCTGGCTGGACGTGCAACCGGACGATCCGCCGGGCTCGGCGCTGGAACACCGGCTCGCGCATCTGGCGCATTGGGGTCTGTACGCGCTGCTGATCGTGATGCCGCTGACCGGCTACATCGGCACCGGCGCGCCGACCGACCTCGGCCTGTTCCGCATTCCCGGCTTCAACGAGACCGCGCTGTTCGCCTGGATCAGCCGCACCTGGCACCTGAGCTGGGAGGCGTTCGAAGCGCCGATCGACGTGGTCCACCACTTCATCGGCAAATGGATCGCATGGGTCGTCGTACTGCTGCACGTGGCAGCCGCGCTGTTCCATCACTGGGTCCGCCGCGACGAGGTGCTGACCCGCATGCTGCCGGGGCGTACACCGCGCGTGCGCAGCGACGCGACCTCCGCCTGAGCCAACGCGCCTCTAGCGCGACGCCGGCACCTGCGCTGTGCGCGTCGCGGCCTCCACTGGCGCCAGCGGCCAGCGCACTTCGAATCGTGTCCCGCTGCCGGCCGGCAGGCACAGCGCATCGCCGCCATGCGCCACGGCAATGGCCTTGACCACCGCCAGGCCCAGGCCGCTGCCGCCGCTCTTGCGCGAACGCGACGGATCGCCGCGGCGGAACGCATCGAACACCCGCGCGGCGATCTCGGGCGCGATGCCGGGGCCGGTGTCTTCCACGAACAGCACGCATTGGCCCGCGTCCGCCTGCACGCCCACCCGCAGCGGGCCCGGCTCGGCATAGTGCTGCGCGTTTTCGAGCAAGGCCATCAGCGCCTGGCGGATGCGCACCGCATCGCACAGCACCGGCGTGCGCAGCGCCAGCACGGGTTCCAGCACCAGCCCGCGCGCGTCCAGGCTGGCGCCGAAGGCATGCAGCACGGCCTCCACTTCCCGCGCCAGGTCGGCCGGCGCCGGCTGCAACTCCAGGTGCCCGCTGTCGGTGAGGCTGAGTACGCGCAGGTCCTCGATCAGCCGGTTCAGGCCTTCCACCTGCCGCAGCAGGCTCTCGAACGCCGCCACGTCCGGCGCGAACACGCCCTCGGCCAGGCCCTGCAGGCGCCCGCGCAGGATCGTCACCGGCGTGCGCAGTTCGTGGGCGACGGCGGCATTCCAGAATGCGCGCTCGCGGGTCATCGCCTGCAGGCGGTCGGCCATGGCGTTGAAGTCGCGCACCAGCTGCGCGGTCTCGCCCAGCGCATGCGCATCCATGCTCGCGCGTGCGTGCAAGTTGCCCTGGGCGACTTCGCGCAGGCTGTGCGCCACCGAGTTCAACGGGGTAAGGATGCGCCGCGACAGCCGCACCGCCACCGCCACCGCGATCGCCACGGCCAGTGCGGCGGTGGCGCCGATCCACATCATCTCCACCCGCGACGGCACCCAGGTGTCGGAGATGCTGTTGGGCTGGTAGGCCGCCGCCAGCGCGTAGAACACGTAGGAGCCGACCACCGACAGCAGGATGATCCACAGCGCCAGCGCGCCCAGCGACAGGATGACCTGGCGGCGCAGCCCGGGGGCGCGATTCATGCGCCGGATCCGAACCGGTAGCCGACGCCGCGCACGCTGGCCGGCGTGCCCTGCACGCCCAGCGCCTCCAGCTTCTTGCGCAGCTTGCTGATGTGGCTGTCGATGGTGCGCTCCTGGGTGTCGCCTTCCGGCAGGCAGGCGTCGAGCAGTTCGGCGCGGCTGAACACCCGCTTCGGCGCGCGCATCAGCCGCACCAGCAGCTTGAACTCGGTGAGCGTGAGGTCCAGCGTGTGCCGCTGCTCGCCCACCCGCACGCTGGCCTCGTGCTGGTCCAGATCGACATGGAAGGCGCCCACGCGCAGGCTGCGCGCCTCCTCGGCACCGTTGCCGCGGATGCGCCGCAGCACCGCCTGCACCCGCGCCACCACCTCGGCCGGGTTGAACGGCTTGACCACGTAGTCGTCGGCGCCCAGGCGCAGGCCCATCAGCTTGTCGATGTCCTGGTCCAACGCGGTGAGCATGATCACCGGGGTCTCGCCGCGGTGGCGCAGTTCGGCCAGCACCTTCCAGCCGTCCGCCGCCGGCAGCTGCACATCCAGCAGGATCAGATCCGGATCCAGCGCCAGGTGCAGGTCCAGCGCGGCGCGGCCATCGGCGGCGTGGGCGCTGCGCAGCCCGCTGCGCGCCAGGTAGGCGCTGAGGATCTCGGCGATCTCGCTCTCGTCTTCGGCGATCAGGACCAGCGGCGCGGACGCGGGCACGGCGGCGCCCGGAGAGGAAACGGACATGGAGGCAGCGAAGGCGCATCGGCCCGGACGGGCGGATCTCCATCATATCTCCACATCGCATCGAACGCCGCGCAACCCGCGGCCGCGACCATGCGCGGCTTTGGCGTCCGCCGCATCCGCGGCGGCAGCGACGAGGCACGAGGCATGGGCATGCGACAACAGGTACGGACTCTGGGACTCGGCGGCGCGCTGGCGTTGGCCCTGGCGGGCTGCGGCGGCGGCGCGCAGCCGCAGGCGGTGGCCGCGCCGGTACAGGTCACCGCTGTGACCCTGCACCCTGCGCCGATGACGGTGAGCGTGGACCTGCCCGGGCGCGTGGCCGCGCTGCGCAGCGCGCAGATCCGCCCACAGGTCGGCGGCATCGTGCAGCGTCGCTTCTTCGAGCAGGGCGCCGATGTGCGGCGCGGCGATGCGCTGTTCCAGATCAACCCGGCGCCGTTCAAGGCCGACATGGACACCGCCGCGGCCGCACTGCACCGTGCCGAGGCCGCGCAGGTGCTGGCCGACGTGCAGCATGCCCGGCTACAGCGGCTGGTCGAATCCGGCATGGTCAGCCGGCAGATGTACGACGACGCCGCCTCGCAGCGCAGCCAGGCCGCCGCGGCGGTCGCCGAGGCCAAGGCGACGCTGTCGCGGCGGCGCCTGGACCTGGCCTTCGCCACCGTCGACGCACCGATCGACGGCCGCATCGACCAGGCACTGCTCACCGAGGGTGCGCTGGTCTCGCCCAGCGACAGCGCGCCGATGGCGGTGATCCAGCAGATCGACCAGGTCTACGTCGACGTGCGCCAGTCCGCCAGCGACCTGGACCCGCTGGATCCGGCCGCGCGCGCGCAGGCCACCGGCGGCGACAGTCTGCCGGCGCAGATCCTCGACCGCAGCGGCACGCCCTCGGGACTGAGCGGGCGCGTGCTGTTCTCCGGCATCACCGTCGATGCCGGCACCGGCGATGTGCTGCTGCGCATCCTCGTCGACAACGCGCAGCGGCGCCTGTTGCCCGGCATGTACGTGCGGGCGCGGGTGCCGCGCGCCCACTACGCGCAGGCGCTGCGCGTGCCGCAGCAGGCGGTCACCCATGTCGGCAAGCGCGCGCAGGTGTGGGTGCTGGACGCCAATGCGCAGGTGCGCAGCGCGACGGTGCAGCTGGGCGAACTGGTGCAGGGGCACTACCGTGTCGTCGCCGGCCTGCAACCCGGGCAGCAGGTGGTGGTCGAAGGCATCGACCGGCTCAGCAGCGGCGCCCGGGTGAAGGCGCGTGCGTGGCAGCCGCCGGTGGTCGCCACCGCCGCCGCGGACTGAACCGGGAACGCCGCCATGCCACAGTTCTTCATCGAACGCCCGGTCTTCGCCTGGGTGATCGCGCTGTTCATCGTGCTGTTCGGCACCCTGGCCATCGGCCAGCTGCCGGTGGCGCGCTATCCCTCGGTGGCGCCGCCCTCGGTGTCGCTGATCGCGTCCTACCCCGGCGCCACGCCGCAGACCCTCAACGACTCGGTGGTGAGCCTGGTCGAGCGCGAGCTGTCGGGGGTCAAGAACCTGCTGTATTTCGAGTCCACGGTGGACACCTCGGGCAGCGCGCAGATCACCGCCACCTTCAAGCCCGGCACCAATGCGGAGCTGGCGCAGGTGGACGTGCAGAACCGCATCAAGGCGGTGGAGCCGCGCCTGCCGCAGGCGGTGCGGCAGAACGGCCTGCAGGTGGAATCGGCCGCGTCCGGCTTCCTGATGCTGGTCGGCCTGACCTCGCCGGACGGCCGCTACGACGAGGTGGCGCTCAACGACTACCTGGCCCGCAACATCGTGCAGGAACTGCGGCGCATCGACGGCGTCGGCCGCGTGCAGCTGTTCGGCGCCGAGCAGGCCATGCGCGTGTGGGTGGACCCGGACAAGCTCGTCGCCTACGGCATGACCATGACCGAACTGGCGCAGGCGATCGAACAGCAGAACGCGCAGATCGCGCCCGGCCGCCTCGGCGACGAGCCGACCGTGCGCGGACAACGCCTGACCGTGCCGCTGACCGTGGCCGGGCAACTGACCACGCCCGCGCAGTTCGCCGCCATCGTGCTGCGTGCCGACAGCGGCGGCGCGCGGGTGACCCTGGGCGACGTGGCGCGGGTGGAGCTGGGCGCACAGTCCTATGGCTTCTCCAACCGCGAGGACGGCGCTCCCGCCACCAGCGCGGCGATCCAGCTCTCGCCCGGCGCCAATGCGGTGCGCACCGCGCTGGCGGTGAAGGCACGGCTGGCGGAACTGGCCGCGAGCATGCCGACCGGCATGCGCTATTCGATCCCGTTCGACACCGCGCCGTTCGTGAAGCTCTCGATCAAGCAGGTGGTCAAGACCCTGCTCGAAGCGATGGTGCTGGTGTTCCTCGTGATGTACCTGTTCCTGCAGAACGTGCGCTACACGCTGATCCCGGCCATCGTCGCGCCGATCGCACTGCTGGGCACCTTCGCGGTGATGCTGCTGGCCGGTTTCTCGATCAACGTGCTGACGATGTTCGGCATGGTGCTGGCGATCGGCATCATCGTCGACGACGCCATCGTGGTGGTGGAGAACGTCGAGCGGATCATGGCCAGCGAAGGCCTGCCGCCGCGGCAGGCCACGACCAAGGCGATGCGCGAGATCACCGGCGCGGTGGTCGGCATCACCCTGGTGCTGACCGCGGTGTTCATCCCCATGGCCTTCGCCAGCGGCTCGGTGGGCGTGATCTACCAGCAGTTCACCCTGGCGATGGCGGTGTCGATCCTGTTCTCGGCGTTCCTGGCGCTGACCCTGACCCCGGCGCTGTGCGCCACCCTGCTGCGCCCGATCGCGCCCGGCCATCATGCCAAGCGCGGATTCTTCGGCGCGTTCAATCGCGGCTTCGAGCGCCTGACCGGCCGCTATGCCGCACGCGTGGCGCGGCTGCTGCGGCGCAGCGCGCGGGTGCTGGCGGTGTTCGCGGTCCTGTGCGTGGCGTTGGTCTTCGCCATGCGCGTGCTGCCCTCGGCGTTCCTGCCGGAAGAGGACCAGGGCTACTTCATGACCTCGATCCAGTTGCCCACCGATGCCACCAGCGAGCGCACGCTGGCGGTGGTCAAGGCGTTCGAGCGGCACGTCGCCACGCGCCCGGCGCTGGCCTCCAACCTGGTGATCCTGGGTTTCAGCTTCTCCGGCTCGGGCACCAACGCGGCCATGGCCTTCACCATGCTCAAGGACTGGGACCAGCGCGACGGCGCCACCTCCAGCGACGAAGCCGACCGCGTGCAGCAGGCCATGGCCGACCTGCCCGAGGGCACGGTGATGAGCCTGCTGCCGCCGGCCATCGACGAGCTCGGCACCTCTTCCGGCTTCACCCTGTACCTGCAGGACCGCGGCAACCGCGGCGAGGCCGCGCTGATGGCGGCGCAGGCGAAGCTGCTGCAACTGGCCGCGGACAGCACGGTGGTCAGCGGCGTGTATCAGGACGGGCTGCCGCCGGGCAAGAGCATCCGCCTGGAGATCGACCGCCAGCATGCCGAAGCGATGGGCCTGCCGTTCTCCGCGATCAGCAACACCTTGTCGGCGGCGATGGGCTCGCTGTACGTCAACGACTTCCCCAACGCCGGGCGCATGCAGCAGGTGATCCTGCAGGCCGACGCCGCGTCGCGCATGCAACTGGACGACGTGCTGGGCCTGCGCGTGCGCAGCACCGAGGGCGGCATGGTGCCCCTGCGCGAAGTGGTGACCGCCACCTGGACCGACGCGCCGCAGCAGCTGTCGCGCTTCCAGGGCTTCCCGGCCGTGCGCATCACCGGCGGCGCCGCGCCTGGCGTGTCCAGCGGCGCGGCCATGGCCGAGATGGAACGGCTGGCCGCGCAACTGCCGCCGGGCTTCGCCGTGGCCTGGACCGGGCAATCGCTGCAGGAGCGGCAGTCGGCTGCGCAGGCGCCGCTGCTGATGCTGCTGTCGGCACTGGTGGTGTTTCTGGTGCTGGCGGCGCTGTACGAGAGCTGGACGATCCCGCTGTCGGTGATGCTGGTGGTGCCGCTGGGCCTGCTCGGTGCGGTGGCCGCGGTGATGCTGCGCGGCCTGCCCAACGACGTGTTCTTCAAGGTCGGCCTGATCACCATCATCGGCTTGTCGGCGAAGAACGCCATCCTCATCGTCGAGTTCGCCCGGCAACTGCACCGCGACGGCCAGGGCCTGCTCGAGGCGGCGACCAACGCCGCGCGCCTGCGCCTGCGCCCGATCCTGATGACCTCGCTGGCCTTCGCCCTGGGCGTGGTGCCGCTGATGCTGGCCAGCGGCGCCAGCGCCGAGACCCAGCATGCCATCGGCACCGGCGTGTTCGGCGGCATGGTCAGTGGCACCGTGCTGGCGATCTTCTTCGTGCCGGCATTCTTCGTCTGCGTGGTGGGGCTGCAGGAGCGGGTGGCGCGCTGGCGTGCGCGACGCGGCGGGGGTGCGTCTGCCGAGAACTAGATCGGCGCTGCCGCTGCCATTGTGGCCGTCGACTGTCGTGCAGCCGGGCCGCGCGACGTGGTGTGCTTTTCCGATGGCGCAATGCGTCGGGACTGAAGTCCCTC
>NZ_AQOK01000236.1:0-14949 GCF_000364645.1 Xanthomonas sp. SHU 308
ACGACTGGCTCGCCGCAAGCGCCTGCGGGAGCGGCTTCAGCCGCGACGAGGCATCACTGGGAATGCCTGTCGCGGCTGAAGCCGCTCCCACGAAAAAGAATCGCTGCCGTCGATCGGCACTGAGCCGCACCTCTTCTCCTGGTCTCGCCCGATCTCAGGAGGTGAGACGCCGCTGCCGCATGCTTGCGCGCTCCCCGCTGCTGCCCTGGCGCCCTTGCCGCAGGACAGCCAGGTGCGCATATGCGCTGACGTCGGCAGCACCTCGCCGGCCTGTCTGGACCAGGCCGCGGACAGCACTACCGCACACGCGGTGCCTGTCAGTGCGGGCAAGCGACAGGCGCCACCACGGGGATCTCTCCATCGATGGATCGCACCATGTTCAAGGCACGAATCGGCGATCTGTTCGCCAGCCACGCCCACGTCCTCGCGAATGCGGTCAATTGCGCCGGCATCATGGGCAAGGGCATCGCGCAGGCGTTCAAGCGGCGCTATCCGGCGATGTTCGAGGACTATGCCGTGCGCTGCCGGGAATGCCGCGTGCGCATCGGCGAGCCCTATCTGTACGACGACGCCAGCGGCATCCGCATTCTCAACTTTCCGACCAAGCGCCATTGGCGCTCGCCGTCGCGGCTGGAGGACATCGCGGCAGGGCTGGACTATCTCGCCGCGCGTCTGCGCGAATGGGACGTGCGCAGTCTTGCCCTGCCGCCGCTCGGCTGCGGCAACGGCGGTCTGGTCTGGGAGGAGGTCGGTCCGCTGATCTACCGCACGCTGGCGCACCTGCCGGTCGACATCGAGGTCTATGCGCCGTACGGCACGCCGCTGGCGCAACTCGAAACCGCCTTCCTGTCGCGGCCGGCAAACGCCTCGACCGAGGGCGTTGGCAAACGTACGGCACCCCAGCCGGGCTGGATCGCGATCATGGAAGTGCTGCGGCGGCTGCAGGCCCGGCCGGAGGCGCGGCCGATCGGGCGCACGCTGTTCCAGACGCTCTGCTGGGCCATGACCGAACTGGGCGTGCCGACCGGGCTGACCTTCGGCACTGCCGGCCGCGGCCCGCGCCAGGGCGACGTCAGGCCGATCCTGACCGACCTGGCCAACCGCAACTGGCTGCAGGAGCAGCCGCAGGGGCGGACCATGGCGCTGCGCGCCTCGCCGCAGTACGACAAGGAGCATGCGCGGTTCGCCGCGGCGTATGCGCCCTACGACACCGAGATCGCGAAAGCCGTGGACCTGTTCGCACAGATCAGGAGCATCGACCAGGCCGAGGACATCATGACGGTGTTCCAGGCCGCGCGCCGGCTGCAGGTGGCGCACCCCGGGCAGGCGCTCCCCGCGCAGCAACTGCATGCGCAGCTACTCGCTTCCAGGACCACGGTCGATTCCGAACAGACGCAGCAGGCGCTCGTCGAAGCGATCCGCACGCTGGTGGCGCTGGACTGGATACGCCTGAACTGAAGGCGTGCCAGGCGGGTGGAATCAGCGCGTTGCCGAGTCGAAGTCGGGCAGATCGCTCTTTCGTTCCACATGGCCTCTGCGTTCCGGCCGCGCAGAGTTCCGAGTGTGCCGCCGCGCTTCGGCAGCGGCCTGCCACCGCGATGGGTCCCGCATCACGCAGAACCACTCCACCCGCTCGCCAGTGCCCGGCACAACCTGCAACCGGTCAGAAGCGCACGCGCCAGACGCTGTTGCCGACATCGTCGGCAATCAGCAACGCGCCGTCCTTGTCCTGCGCCAGGCCGACCGGGGCGCCGTATAGCTGCGACTCGTCCTGCGAGTGGAAGCCGCTGACCACGGTCTGCGGCGGGCCGACCGGCCGGCCCTGCTGGAACGGCACGTACACCACCTGGTAGCCGCTGAGCGGCGAGCGGTTCCAGCTGCCGTGCTCGGCCACGAACGCACCCTCGCGGTACTTCGCCGGCAGCGCATCGCCGCGGGAGAACCACAGGCCGAGCGCGGCCACATGCGAGCCCAACGCGTAGTCCGGCTTGATCGCCTTGGCCACCAGGTCCGGGCGCTGATCCTTGACCCGCACATCCACGTTCTGTCCGTAGTAGCTGTACGGCCAGCCGTAGAAGCCGCCGTCCTGCACTGAGGTCAGGTAGTCGGGCACCAGGTCGGCGCCGATCTCGTCGCGCTCGTTGGCGATCGCCCACAGCTTGCCGGTGCGCGGTTCCCACTGCAGCCCGGTCGGATTGCGGATGCCCGATGCGAAGATGCGGCTGCTGGCGGAGGCGACATCCACCTCCAACACGGCCGCGCGGCGGTACTCCACGTCCAGCCCGTTCTCGCCGATATTGCTGTTGGAACCCACGCCGACGTACAGCTTGCGTCCGTCGGGGCTGGCCAGCAGTGCCTTGGTCCAATGGTGTTCGATCGTGCCGGGGAGATCGGCGAACAGCGTGCCGGGCGCGGTGATCTCGGTCTGGCCGGGGACGTAGGGGAACTTCATGATGTTGTCGGTGTTGGCGACGTACAGCGCATCGCCGATCAGTTGCACCCCGAACGGCGAGTGCAGCCCTTTCAGGAACGCATGCTGTTCCCACTTGCCGTCCGCGGTCCTGCGCAGCAGGGTGATGCGGTTGCCGCCCTTGGCGCTCTTGCCGGAGCGGCTCTGGACCAGCCCCGCGATCAGTTGCTTGGGCGTGGTGACGGGTTCCATCCCGGGCGAATTGGCCTCCACCACCAGCACGTCGTCGTTGGGCAGCACGTACAGCTGGCGCGGATGTTTCAGGCCGCCGGCGATCTTCTCGATCTTCAGGCCAGCCGCCACGGTGGGCGCCTGCCCCTCCTTCCAGCCCACCCCCTCGGGAACCTGCATCGGCGGCAGCAGGAAGTTGCGCGGCTGCGGCAGCAGCGGCGCGTTGCCCGCCTGCTGGTTGGGCTCGAGCGCGGCCTTGCCGCCGCAGGCGGCCAGGGCCATGGCGCAACTCAGCGCAAAAACGGACAGGCACAGGCGCTTAGCCATGGACGTAACCCTCGCGTGGTGTGGTGCGGATGGCGATGAGCACATGCCCGATCGCCAACAGCGCGACCGTGGCGATCGAGAGCCAGAGCCCGGCCGGGACCACCGCATACGCGTCGCGGCTGTGCACGAAGGAATTGAAGATGGCCGCGACGATGGCGAGCAGGTTCAGCCAGAAGTCGAGCCGTTCCACCGGCAGCGTGGAGCGCCGCGCGGTGATCCAGACCTGCACCAGGTTGATCAGGCGCGGCACGATGGCGATGACCAGCCCGATCGCGATCAGCCAGGCCGCCGCCTTGGTCCACAGGATCACGCCGCTGCGGGCATAGACGATATCGAAGATCAGCGCGGCGACGAAGCAGCCGAACGGAATGGGATTGAGCAGGCCGTAGAAGGCGTTGGCCACCACGGAACGGCGCGGTGCAGTCTGCAGATGCATGAGACGGCTCTCGACGAAAGGAAGAAGGGGGCGAAGCGCTCGCTCAGCACGAACCCGCGGGACGCGCCGCTGTGAGGGTGCGACCCACTATCTGCCCGCCTCTGTCTAGAGGGCGTCGCGATGGCACTGCGCGCACCGAGTGCCATCGCGCATCGTCGCGGCGGCCGCCGCCGCGTTCGCCGCGCTAGCTGCGCGTGCGCGCGATCGGCGCGCCGCTGCTCTCGCGCACCGACAGGCTCACCGGCACGATCGTCCTGCGCGGCGGCGCGGCCGCGTCCAGCCGCTCCAGTACCAGCTGCGCCGCCTGGCGACCGCGGGCGCGTGGTTGCGCGGCGAGCGTGGTCAACGCGGGCGTGCTCACCGCGGCCTCGGGGATGTCGTCGAAGCCGGTGATCGCGAAGTCCTTGCCCGGACGGATGCCGCGCGCGAGCAGGCCCAGCATCAGGCCCAGCGCGACCGTGTCGTTGTAGCAGACCGCCGCGGTGGGCGGCGCGTCGTGGGCGAACAGGTCGCTGTGGCGCGCGGCCGCTTCCAGGCGATTGGGCGCGGACTCGATCAGCCAGGCCGGGTCGACCGGCAGCCTGGCCTGCCGCATCGCCTGCGCGTGGCCGGCGCGACGCTGCCGGCAGGAACTGGAATCGGCATGGCCGCCGTAGAAGGCGATACGGCGGTGGCCGAGCGCGATCAGATGCTCGGTGGCCAGTTGCGCGCCGCGCTGGTTGTCCAGGCCGAGGAAACCCCAGTCGTCGGCGCCGGCAAGTTCGCGGTTGAACAGCAGCACGTTCGCGCGTGCGTCGAGCACCGTGTGCAGTTCGGCGGCGTCGCTGCCCTCGGCCGGCGACAGGATCACGCCGGCCGGCGTGTGTTCCATCAGCGAGGCCAGTACGGCCTGCTGCCGCGCGGGCGATTCGCCGGTGCTGCCGAGCAGGGTCACATAGCCTTGCTCACCCAACGCCTCGTCCACGCCGGCGGCGAACTCGGCGAAGAACGGATTGGCCAGGTCGTTGATGACCAGGGCCACGCAGGTCGAGGTGCGCCGGCGCAGGTTGGCGGCGCCGCGGTTGTAGACGTAGCGCTGCCGCTTCAGTTCCGCTTCCACGCGCGCACGCGTGTCGGCATGCACCAGCGGGCTGCCGCGCAGCACCAGCGACACGGTCGCGCGCGAGACGCCGACCGCATCGGCGATGTCGGTGACGGTCACCACCCGCTGGCGGTCGCGCGCGGCGGAGACAGGTGCGGTCTTTGTGGCCTTTTTCGCCTTGTCCGCATGCTCCGCCGCAACCGGAGCCGCCTTGCGCGCGGCGGCCTTGGCAACCTTGGAGCCTGCGGATCCGGTTCCGGGTGGACGCTTCTGGCTCATCGGATCGATTCCCTTCGGACGAGACGCGCAGCGTAAACCATCGGCTGCGCGCGCCTGCCGCGCGACGGCACGGACTCAGCGCCAGACCAGGCTGGCGGCGGACGGCGGCGCCGCGCACGGCGACACCGGCAGATCCTGCGGCTGCGTGCCCCAGCCCTGCGGCTGCGGCGCGTCGCGCAGGTCGAAACGCAGACGCCCGCCCTGGTGCAACTGCGCCCAATCCAGCCACACCGGCGCGTGCGCACGGCCGTCCAGCGACACGCCGCCGACGTAGCGCAGCTTGCCGTCGCCGGCCTGCGGCGCGTCGATGCGCAGCGTGCGACCCGCGCCCACGTCCAGCTCGACGTGCGAGAAGCGCGGCGCGTGCAGCAGGAACTGCCCGGTGCCGGGCACCGCCGGGTACAGGCCCATCACGCTGAACAGATACCACGCCGACATCGTGCCCAGGTCGTCGTTGCCGGTCACGCCGTTGGGCGCGTTGGTGAACAGCGTCTGCGCCGCATGCAGCACGGTGCTGGTCTTCCACGGCTGGCCGATCAGCGTGTACATCCACGGCGCATGCAGGTCCGGCTCGTTGTTGGGGTTGTAGCGGAACTGGCTGTAGTAGCTGTACGGCCCCATCACCCATTCCTTGCGCGCCGCGCCGGCCGGGTCGGCCAGCAGCGCGTCGTAGGCGAAGAAGGTATCCAGTCGCCGCGCGGTCTGCTCCGGCCCGTGCATCGCCTCCACCAGGCCCGGCACGTCCTGCTGCGCCAGCCACTGGTATTGCCAGGCCGTGCCCTCGTGGAAGCCATGCTGCGAACGCGGATCGTAATGGCCATCCGCCGGCGTGTACCACGCCCCGTCCTCGGTGCGCGGCCGCGGGAAACCGGTGAAGCCGGTCTGCGTGTCGCGGACAGACGGATCCCAGATCGAGTGCCAGTTGCGCCCGCGGCGGTTCAGCACGGCTGCGTCGTCGGCGTGGCCCAGCGCGCCGGCCATGGTCGACAGCGCGCAATCGGCCAGCGCGTACTCCAGGGTCGCCGAGCCGCCATGGTGCGGATCGACATCCATGCCCTTGGAGGGAAACGCGCGGTCGTACTGCACGAAGCCCTGCGCCAGGTAGTTGGCATTGCCGGAACGCCCCGCGTGGCGCGAGTTCAACGGCGGCATCTCGAACGCATTGCGGCGCAGTGCGGTGTAGGCCTCGGCCTCGCGCCCCTGCAGCGCGCCGAAGCGCCACAGATCGACCAGGAACGGCGTGACCGGATCGCCGGTCATCACGTTGGTCTCGAAGTTGGCATAGCCCCAGCGCGGCAGCCAGCCACCTTGTGCATTGATCGCCAGGATCGAGCGGCCGATGTCGGCGGCGCGCTGCGGCCGCAACAACGCCAGCAACTGGTTCTGCGCACGATAGGTGTCCCACAGCGAGAAGAACTCGTGGTAGGTCCAGCCGTCGGCGTGGTGGATGCCGTCGTCGTAGCCGCGGTAACGGCCATCGGCGTCGCTGCCGGTCAGCGGCTGCAGCAAGGCGTGGTAGAGCGCGGTGTAGAACACCACGCGGTCGTCGCCGCTGGCGCCCTGCACGCGCATGCTGGCCAGTTCCTTGTCCCAGGCCTGCTGCGCGCGGGCGCGCATCGCATCGAAGCCGAGCAGGCGGCCATTGACCATGCCTTCGCGGCGCAGGTTGTTGCGCGCGCCCTCGGCGTCCACGTGCGAGATCGCCGAGATGGCGGTCACCGCGCGGCCCTTGCTCAGGTCGAAGGTGAGCCACGCGCCGCTGGGCTTGCCCTCGCCCTCCATGCCGTGGCGCGAGCCCGGCACGCCGCCGGCCTCGCCCCAGGTGCCGAACGCCTTGAACGGGCGATCGAACTCCAGGCGGAACCAGGTGGTGTACTGGTGGCCGCCGCAGAAACTCTGCGTCACCAGCTTGCCTTCCACGACGCGGTCGCCGACCACGTTCAGGGTGCTGCCGGTGACCGTGTGGCGGGCGTTGGCCTGGCCGATGTTGACCAGCACGTGGCCCTCGCCCGAGGTGGAAAAGGTGTAGCGCTCGGCCGCAGCGCGGGTCAGTGCGGTCGCTTCGGCGTCGATGCCGCCGTAATCGGTCAGCCGCACCTTGTAGTAGCCGGCCTGACCGCGCTCGCCGTCGTGCTGGTAGCGCGCGCCATAACGAGTGTGGTCGAACGCCTTCGGGTCGCCCGTATCGAACGCGCCGCCGGGACCGATACGCCCGGTCACCGGCAGCACCGAGACCTGCCCGCCCTGCTCCCAGCAGCCGGCGCCGGACAGGAAGGAATGGCCGAAGCCGCGGATCTGCGGATCGTCGTAGCGCCAGCCGGCGTAGTGCGCGCCGATCGGGCTGACCTGGATCATGCCGAACGGAGCCGAGGCACCGGGGAAGGTGTTGCCGTCGTCCTTGCTGCCGATGAAGGTGTTGACCTCGGCACTGAGCCGCGGCGCGGCGACCAGTGCCGGCGTCACCAGCAGCAAGGACAGGGCGAACGTGCGCAGCAGGGAGGGCAGCGGGGAAGACGTCATGCGATGGATCCTGTAATGGACGACCGCGGCAAGCGCGACGGCGCGGTCGTGGACGGCGAAAACGGCGGCCCGGCCGTCGCCGGACCGTCGCGCCCATGCCGACCGCCGCGCGGCGGACATGGGCACGACAGGCTGCAGCCTAGAACTTGTAGGTCAGCCCCAGGTACGCCAGCCGCCCGGCGTAGCCGCCGGTGTAGAAGCGCGCCCGGGTGTCGTCGCCCAGATGCTGGCGCGACTCCTGCTTCGTCAAATTCAGCACCGACGCGGTGAGGCTGAGCGCCGGGGTGAGGTTGTACGCCGCGTTCAGATCGATCTGGTAGTACGGTTCCTCGTACACGTTCAAGCCGTTGACCAGGCCCTGCACCAGTTCGCCGCGACGGTTGTACGAGGCGCGCAGCAGCAGGCGGTCGGTCTCGTAGAACACAGTGAGGTTGGTCTGGTTCTTGGCGCTGCCCGGCATCGAGGTCTTGCCGACCTCGGTGCCGTCCTCCAGCCGCACCGCGGCCTTGCTGGCATCGTTGTAGGTGTAGTTGAACTGCACGCCGAGGCCGGAGGGCAGCGTGTGCTGCGCGTACAGCTCCACGCCCTGCGACACCGCGTCCTGGCCGCCGGCCTTGGTGCTGTAGTTCTGCACGGTGACCGTCTGGCCGTTGATCAGCATGTTGACGTCGCTGATCACATCGACCGAGAAGTTCTCCACGTTCTTGCGGAACAGCCCCACGCCCGCCACCGAGCCCGGCTGGAAGTACCACTCCAGCCCCAGGTCGAACTGGTTGGCCTTGTACGGCTCCAGCTTCTTGTTGCTGCCCGAGCCGTACCAGCCCTGCTCGCTGGCACCGCCGGTCAGGCGCCGGTCGGCCACGTATTCCGGGCTGTAGTACTCCAGGCTGCCGGGCGCGGCGATGGCGTTGTAGCTGGGCCGCGCGATCACCTTCGACGCCGCCGCGCGCAGCAGCAGGTTCTCGGTCAGGTCGTAGGCCAGGTTGAAGCTCGGCAGCACGTCGGTGTACTTGCGGTCCAGCGCACTGACCACGAACGACTCGGTGCGCTGCTCGGTGTCGGACAGCCGCCAATAGCCTTCGGTGCCGCAGTAGGTATCGGCTGGCGCGCCCGCGGGCATGGCCGCGCCCTGCTGACAGGCCAGCGGATTGCCGTCGGCACCATCGAAGAAATAATCGTTGTAGGCGGTCACCTTGTCGGTGGAATCGGCATGCTGACCGGTGCGCGCCACCCGCACGCCGACGTTGCCGCGCAGGCGCTCGGTGTGGAAGTTGAGCTGCAGGTAGGTCGAATAGATCTTCTCGTCGACGTTGTAGACGAAGTTGTCTTCGTTGCGGGTCTGCATCGCGCCGTAGGTCTGGTTCAAGTAGCCGATGTAGCCGGGGAAGTTGATCGCCGGGAACGCGCTGGACTTCACCCCGCCGGCCAGGTTGTCCAGCGGGAACAGCAGATCCGGCGAGAACTGCGTGGCCAGGGCATTGCAGCGCCCGTTCCAGTAGCGGTTGTTGTAGTCGCTCGGGTCGGTGCCCGGGCACACCCAGTAGTTGTTGCCGGTGTTGCGGTGGACGCCGCCGTCGCGGCGCTTGAGCCCGAACTGTAGCGAGTCGAAGAACGCGCCATCGATATGCCAGGTGGTATCGATCTGCGCGTACTGCTGCTGGTTGGTGTTGCGGGTCCAGGACGAGCCGGTCGAGCCCAGGTCGACCTGCAGGATGCCGTCGCGCAGGTTCTGCATCAGTTCCGGCGAGAAGGTCATGGACGGCGTGCCGGTCAGGTCCCAGGCGCTGGCGAAATTGCCATTGCTCCAGCTGCCGTCGGCGTTCTGGCGGCGCGGCTTGATCGGCAGGGAGAACTGCAGTTCCGGCCCACCCTTGGCCCAGGTGCGACCGGCCTTGAACGACACGTCCACCTTCTCGCCACGCCATTCGCCACCCAGGTCCACCGTCTGCGACAGCGACTTCTCGATGTTGTAGCTGCCGGTGATCTGCGGCGTCGGCACCGTACAGTCGTCCGAGCCCCAACCGCCCGGCGGCAGGCCGGCGGCGGCGGCCTGCGCCTCGCTGCAGTAGTAGGCCTTGCCCGGATGCAGACTGTAGTTGGCGCCGGTGACGATGGTGCCGCTGGGATCGAACTGCAGCCCGTCGAGCAGGCGGCCGCCGCGCCAGTTGCCGTCGCCGGAAGAGCGCGCGATGTTCCACTCGGGAATCTTGATGGTGTTGGTCTGCGCGTTCTGCGACAGATCGAAGCGGAAGTAGTTCGCGGTCAGGGTCAGGTCGTCGGTGGGCTTGAACTGGAAAGTCAGTTGCCCGCCCTTGCGCTCGCGGTCCTCGCGCTTGGCTTCCAGCGCGACCGCAGTCGGCATCATGAAGTCGGTGTAGTACCTGCCATTCTGGTCCCAGAAGCCGGGAGCGCCACCCCAGATGGCGTTGAAGTCCGAGGGCTTGCCGTTGACGTCGAACGCGCGGCCACCTTCGTCGCGCCCGTACCACTGCCAGTTTTCGGTGGTGGCATCCAGCGTGCGCGCGGTGCGCTTCTGCTGCGTGTAGCCGACGAACACGCCGAAGCGGTTGTCCTGGTCGTGCCACGAGTACGAGCCGGAGAACTGGCCATCGGTCTTCTTGCTGCTGTCCGACCACACGCCCTCGGCAGACAGGAAGCCGGAGTTGGGCTCCAGCTCCAGCGGGCGCCGCGTCTGCAGGATCACCGTGCCGCCGATGCCGCCTTCGTCGATGCGCGCTTCCGGCGTCTTGTACAGCTCGGCGCTGCCGAGCAGGTTCGACGGCAGCAGCGTGTAGTTGAACGAGCGCGTCGGGTCGCCGTTGGACTCGGCGGTGGCGATGTAGTTGCCGTTCAACTCGGTCAGCACCAGCTCCGAGGACAGGCCGCGCACGCTGACGTTCTTGCCTTCGCCGCCGTCGCGGGTGATGACCACGCCGGGCACGCGCTGCAGCGCATCGGCCACGTTCTTGTCGGGGAACTTGCCCACGTCCTCGGCGGTGATCACGTCGACCACGGCGTTGGCGTTGCGCTTCTGCTCCAGGCTCTTCTCGATCGCGTAGCGGTAGCCGGTGACCGTCACCGCATCCAGGTCGGTGGCCTTGACCTCGGCCTGCCCCGTGGGGGCCGGCGTGCCGTCGGCCTGCTGGGCGAAGGCGGTGGTGGAGGCAGCCGTCGCGAACAAGGCGATGGCGATGCCGGCAGACAGCGTGCTGCGGTTGCGTGCGGATGGCATGCAGTTCATTTCAATCATCCTCTCCCAAAGATTGATCGGCTGCGGCGGGTTTCTATCGATCCAAGGATCGGGCGAGAACCCCGCGCGGTGTGACACGAAAACTCTCCGGCGCCCTTGCGGCAAGCCGGCCTCCCTACGTCTTCTTCCCCCTTCTGCGCAGATGCGATTGGATCGTTCTAATACAGTGGAAAACTAAGTATCACAGCCCATGCAGCAGCGCATGCTGCCGCGCAACAGGCCTAGTACGGCGTACTACGTCCGCCAGGAGCGGCAGGCAGGCCGCGCTCACCGCGTTCGCACGCGGTCACGGCATGGCCTGCCGCGTCACCGGCTGCAGCAATTCGATCTCGGCCAGCGCCACGTCCTTGCCCGCATCCAGGCGCAGGCGGTACGCGCTGTACGCGCCGGGCTTGGCGATGCGGAACGGCCGCAATTGCCGCGCCCAGGCGAATGCCTGCGCGCGTCGCTGGTCCAGCGTGGTCCACGCGCCGTCGCCGTTGCGCCCTTCCAGCGTCCACGCCAGGCCGGACACCGCGGCATCGCCGCTGGTCAGCGTGTAGTACGTGGCAGGCATCGGTGTGTCGAAGCGCAGGTCGACACTGCGCCCGGCCGGCAGCGGCAGCGCCGTCGTTGCATCGTCGTCGATCAAGACCGCGGCCTTGGGTTGCCCTTCCAACGACACCGCCACGGCCTGCGACGCCACATCCTCCAGCCCGCGCGGCGCGCTGCCCGGCGGCGTCAGCGACGGCGGCAACGCGTCCGCGCCGCTGCCCCAGCGCGACGGCGTCGCCCCCATCACGAACTCCAGCGTGGCGCCGTCGGCGATGTCCTGGTGGCGCAGCCAGGCGGTGTTCCACGGCTTGCCGTTGAGCGTGAGCGACTGCACGTACACGTTGCGCGCACTGTTGTTGCGCGCGATCACTACAAGCTTGCGACCATTGCCGAGATCGACCTCCGCGCGCGGAAACGCCGGCGAGCCGATCACGTACTCCGGCGCGCCCATCCGCAGCGGATACAGCCCGAGCATGGCGAACAGGTACCACGCCGACATCTCGCCGTTGTCCTCGTCGCCCGGATAGCCCTGGCCGATCTCGCTGCCCAGGTACAGGCGGCGCAGCACCTCGCGGGTGAGGCGCTGGGTATTCCACGGCTGCCCCGCCGCCACGTACATCCACGGCAGATGGTGCGAGGGCTGGTTGCTGTGCGCGTACATGCCCATGCGCACGTCGCGCGCCTCGGTCATCTCGTGGATGACGCCGCGGTAGCTGCCGGCAAAACGCTTGTCCGCGGTCTCCGGCGTGGCGAAGAGTTCGTCCAGGCGGGCCGCCATGGCGTCCTCGCCGCCCAGCAACCCCGCCAGCCCGGCGGCGTCGTGCGGCGTGGTGAAGGCGAAGGTCCAGGCATTGGCCTCGGTGTAGTCGCCACCCCATACGCGCGGATCGAACTTCGACGCAGGCATGCTCCATTGGCCGGCCGGCGTGCGCCCGCGGAAGAAGCGGGTGGCCGGATCGAACAGATACACGTAGTCGGTGGCGCGCGCCCGGAAGTATTCGGCTTCTTCGCGGTAGCGCTGCGCCTGCTGCGGCTCCTGTTCCTGCTCCGCCAACGCCTGCGCCATCTGCGCCAGGCCGAAATCGTTGAGTGCGCCCTCCAGCGTCCACGACAGCCCTTCGTGCACGTCGTTGGCGGCGTAGCCGCGGTACATCGAGCGGGCCAGGCCCTTGCGGCCGACGTTCGACACCGGCGGCACCACCGTGGCATTGCGCAGCGCCGCCGCATAGGCCTCGTGCGGATCGAACCCGCGCACACCCTTCAGCCAGGCATCGGCGAAGGCCACATCGGAACTGGTACCGACCATCAGATCCGCATAGCCCGGCGAGGACCAGCGCGCCACCCAGCCGCCGTCGCGGTACTGCTGCAGGAAACCATCGATCATCGCCCCGGCCTGCTCCGGCGCGAACAGCGCATACGCCGGCCAACTGGTACGGAAGGTGTCCCAGAAGCCGTTGTTGACGTAGACCTTGCCCGGCAGGATCGGCGCCGACGTACGCTCGACATCGCCGCCGGCGTTGTCCTTGGACCAACTGTTCTGGTCGGCATGACGCCAATCCGGATGCGCCGCGTCGCCGACGTTCTCGTGGGCGATGTTGGGATACAGGAACAACCGGTACAGATTGGAGTACACCGTGACCCGCTGATCATGGCTGGCCCCCTGCACCTGTACCCGGCCCAGGACCGCGTCCCAGGCGTCCTGCGCCCGCGACTGCACCAACTCGAACCCGGCGTCGCCGATCTCCTGCTGCAGATTGCGCTGCGCCTGCTCCACCGAGATCAGCGAGGTGGCGATGCGCATCACCACCGTGCGGTCCGCGCCCGGCGCGAACTTCACATAGCCGGTCGGGCGCCCGGTGGCGATCTTGCCGCTGGCCGTCCACGGACGGTCGAAGCGCGCATACACGAACAAGCGCGCGGCGCCATTGGATAGGCCGCTACGCGTGTCGGAATAGCCACGCAGCGTCTGCGTCGCCGGATCCAGGGTCAGCCCGCCACGCGCGTCGACGTTGTCGAACAGCAGGTTGGCATCGCCGCCCTCGGGAAAGCGGAAACGGAAGATCGCCGCCCGCTCGGTCGGCGCCAACTCGGCGCGGATGCCGTTGTCGAAGTCCACCCGGTACAGATGCGGGCGCGCCTCCTCGTGGTCGTGGCCGAACGACAACGCGCGCTTCGCGCGGTCCGCCTCCGGCACCCCACGCGTGGACGACGGCATCACCTGGAACGTCTGGCGATCTCCCATCCACGGGCTGGGTTCATGGCTGATCGACAGCGCCTGCAAGCGCGGCCGGTTGTCGTCGCCGTTCTGCTCGTTCCAGCGGTACAGCCAGCTCAGCGTCCCCGCATCGGTCGCCGGCACCCAGAAATTGAAGCCATGCGGCATCGCCGTGGCCGGGATGTTGTTGCCGCGCGAAAACGTGCCATTGGACTGCGTGCCGCGCGTGGTCACCACCTCGTCGCTGGGCCGGCGCGCCGCCTGCGGCGCTGGTTCGCGTCGCACCGCGACATCGTCGATCCAGCCCGACGCCAGCTTGCCGGCGCCGGGCTGCACCTGCAGCTCGATCGCACGGATGCGCCTGCCGCGCAAGGCTGCCACCTCACCCAGCCGCACCTGCTTGAACGCCCACTGCTGCGGATACAGCGTCTTCGACGCCGCCTGCCCCGCCGCACCGACCAGCGCACCATGCTGATCCTCCACGCCCAACTCGGACAGGCGGCGCCCATCGTCGAACAGCAGATCCACCGCCACGCCGGTCGACGCCACCGTATCGCCATCGACGATCTCCGGCAGCACCATCCACGACAGCGTCGTGTCCAGCTCCACCGGCAGATCGACCGCAAACAGATGCGCGCGCCCGGCCGCAGTGGCGCGATAGTGCAGCGCATGCAGCCCGGTGTAACCCATGCCGGCCTTGGCCGCGTAGGGCTGCTCGGGGCCGTTGCCGATGGCGACCTGGACACCTGTGCTGTCGGACTGCGTGGACGACGCAGGCGCAGGGTCGCCGCGCTCGAACGAAGACGCGAAGCCGGGATCGGCCGCGCATGCCGCACCGCTGCCCGCGCACCACAGCGCCGATGCCGCGACGGACGCCCACCACCGGCGCGAAGACTCAGGCGGGTGCGCAAAGCACGGACGGATTGGCATGACAGGCTCCCCAAACTCTCTCGGTCGGCTGTGCCGCGACGCATGGCGTCACGCACCTCGGTGGCTACGGCGCGCAGCTAAGGCACGCAACATGGACCGGATCGACCCGATGAATCGCAGCTCAAGTCGGCATCCGGCACCGTTTCACGACCGCAGCTGCATGCGGACACAAGAGCAGGCCTCAGCAAACGCGTAGCACGCGATCCCTACCAGCCGTCTTCCCCGGATGCGCTGCATCAACGGCTTTGGATCGATCCAACTGAGCTAGAAGTAACACGCCTTTTGATGAGTTGCATGCTGCTGCGCAACAGTTCGCCTCCGTATCGAAACGCGATCCAGCATCGATCGCGTTGCGTTGAATACGAAGAAGGATGACGCTGTACCGTCCCGCGACGAGGAGCGATCGAAGGCGATAGAGCGCCCTGCCTGACTGACGATCAACGGCTACACTGGCAAGTGCTGGATCGCTCCACACACAGGGGTTTCAAATGAAAATGGCCACACTCGCACTTTCGACAGGGCTGCTGGCCACGTCGAGCGCATTTGCCGACACAACACGCTGCTCGACGGACTCGTACGGCAACACCACGTGCCGGGGCGACGACGGAAGCGTGACGCGCACCAGCAAAGACTCCTACGGCAATACCACAACCCGTGACGACCAGGGCAACGTGATTCGCTGCTCCTCGGACTCGTACGGCAACAAAACCTGCCGCGGCGACGACGGAAGCGTGAC
>NZ_AQOK01000237.1:0-10040 GCF_000364645.1 Xanthomonas sp. SHU 308
CGGGCGCCTGCCGCAGCCGCGGGTGCGCCGCGCCGGCCCGGCGGTGGCCGAAGAACACACCCTGCAGCAGAGCCTGCAACGCCAGGAGCCGCCCCCGCCGCCTTCGTCCACCGCCGAGGAGACCGCGCCGGCCAAGCCGGTGCCGGCGTTCACGGTGGCGCCGGAGATCTTCCGCGCCTACGACATCCGCGGCGTGGTCGGCCGCGACCTCAGCCCGCAGGTCGCGGCGCTGATCGGCCAGGCGATCGGCGCGGTGATGCAGGAGCAGGGGCTCAACGAGGTGGTGGTCGGCCGCGATGGCCGCCTGTCCGGGCCGGAGCTGTCGGCCGCACTGATCGAAGGCCTGCGCCGCGCCGGCTGCCATGTCACCGACATCGGCCTGGCGCCGACCCCGGTGGTCTACTTCGCCGCCTACCACCTGCGCGCCGGCAGCTGCGTGGCGGTGACCGGCAGCCACAACCCCGCCGACTACAACGGCTTCAAGATCGTGGTCGGCGGCGAGACCCTGTCCGGCGCCGCCATCGCCGACCTGTACGCGCGGATCAGCGCCGGCCGCCTGCCCACGGCCGAGGAGCCGGGCCGGCTGCAGCAGCGCGATGTCGGCGACGACTACATCCAGCGCATCGCCGACGACGTGCAGCTGGACCGCCCGCTCAAGGTGGTGGCCGATGCCGGCAACGGCGTCGGTGGCGAACTGGCGCCGCGCCTGCTGGAAGCGATCGGTGCCGAGGTCGTGCCGCTGTACTGCGATGTCGACGGCACCTTCCCCAACCACCATCCCGATCCCAGCGAGCCGCACAACCTCGAGGATCTGGTGCAGACGGTGCGGCGCTTCGACGCCGACCTCGGCGTGGCCTTCGACGGCGACGCCGACCGCCTCGGCGTGGTCACCAAGGAAGGCACGGTGATCTACCCGGACCGCCTGCTGATGCTGTTCGCCGCCGACGTGCTGCAACGCAATCCCGGCGCGCTGGTGATCTACGACGTCAAGTGCACCGGCAAGCTGTCCGACTACGTGCTGCGCAACGGCGGCAGCCCGCTGGTCTGGAAGACCGGGCATTCGCTGATCAAGGCGAAGATGCGCGAGACCGATGCCGAACTGGCCGGCGAGATGAGCGGCCACTTCTTCTTCAAGGAGCGCTGGTACGGCTTCGACGACGGCCTGTACGCGGCGGCGCGGTTGCTGGAGATCCTGGCCCAGCGCGAGGAATCGCCGTCGGAAGTGCTGGCCGAACTGCCCGACAGCGTGGCCACGCCGGAGATCAAGCTGCCGGTGGACGGGCAGGACGCGCATGCGCTGGTCGCCGAGCTGGTCGCCCAGGCGCAGCAGGAGGGCTCGCCGTTCGCCGGCGCGCGGCTGCTGACCATCGACGGGCTGCGCGCCGACTTCCCGGATGGCTGGGGCCTGGTGCGCGCCTCCAACACCACGCCGGTGCTAGTGCTGCGCTTCGAAGCCGACAACGCGGCGGCGCTGGAGCGGATCAAGGCGCTGTTCCGCGCGCAGCTGCAGGCCATGCTGCCGGGCCTGGCGCCGACCTTCTGAGGCGGCGTCGCGCGCCCGGCCTGGTCCGGGCGCCGGGGTGTGCGACGGCTCAGCCGCCGGCGGTGGTCGCGGACTGTGCCGGGCCGTTGCCCCGGGCCGCGCGATAGCGCTGCAGCACGTCCTCGATTTCCTGATCCAGGCCGAGCCGCTGCTGTTCGAAGTTCTTCTGCATGCGCAGTTGCCACAGCAGGGCGCGGTGCCGCTGCTGCACGTCGTCGGCGGTCTTGGCCGGCACGCTCTGCCCGGCCAGCTCGCGCGCGCCGGCGCCGGACAGCAGGCCGATCAGGCCCTGGCGCAGGCTCTCCACGTTGTAGCGCGCGGTCTGGATGTTGTTGTCGACGATGCCGATGCGCTCGGCGAACACCCGGCGCAGTTCGTCCTCGGTCTGGTACGACAGCAGCATCGCCTGGTCGGTGCGCTTGCGCGTCTCCAGCGCGGCCTGGTCGGCGCGCTGCTGCGCGGCGTCGGCGGCGGCCGCGGCGCGTTCCTCGGCGTTCAGCGCACGCCCGACCTCGGCGCTGCGCATGCCGCTGGTGGCGTTGAACTCGTCGCGTGCCTGGTTCACCGCTTCCGGCGGCAACGCATCGCTGCAGGTACGTTGGCCGCCCTGGTTCCAGCAGTACAGCTTCTTGGACGGCGCCGACGCCTGTTGCGCGGCGGCCGGCAAGGCGAGCAGCGCCAACAGCGCCGGCAGGACGCGAGTGCGTGGTCGGATCGGCATCGTGGCAGCCCCCTGCTGTCAGCCAGACGAAGCGCAGCCGTAGCGGGCCCGGTAGGCCAGCAGCGGTTCGCGGAAGCCGACAAGGTCTGCGTTTCCGTCGATGAATGCAAGCAGGTCGCCCAGATGCGCGACCGAGACCACAGGAACGCCGGCCTCGGCGGCCACTGCCTGCGCCGCCGAACGGCGGTCGTCCTCGGCGGCGATCTCCTGGCGGTCCAGCGCGACCAGGATCGCGGCCGGTTCGCCGCCGGCGGCGCGGATGATGCCCAGCGCTTCGCGGATCGCGGTGCCGGCGGTGATCACATCGTCCACGATCAGCACCCGGCGGCCGGCCAGCGGCGCGCCGATCAGGCTGCCGCCTTCGCCGTGCGCCTTGGCTTCCTTGCGGTTGAACGCCAGCGGCAAATCGCGCCCGCGCCGCGCGTACTCGCAGGCCACCGCCGTCGCCAGCGGAATGCCCTTGTAGGCCGGGCCGAACAGCAGGTCGAAGTCGAGCCCGGCCGCGTCGGCCGCATCGGCGTAGCACGCGGCCAGCCGCGCCATGCTGGCGCCGGAGTCGAAGCGGCCGGCGTTGAAGAAATACGGACTGAGACGCCCGGACTTCAGCGTGAACTCGCCGAAGCGCAGCGCCTCCACGTCCAGGGCCAGTTGCAGGAAACGGTGCCGGTAGTCGGTCATTGGGGGGCCGGGAATGGGGAAACGGGAATAGGGAATCGATAAAGCGTACCCCAGCAGGACCGCGAAGACGGAACAACCGCTATGCTTTTCACCATTCCCTATTCCCCTTTCCCCATTCCCGGCTCTTCCATGCGCATCATCAGCTTCAACGCCAACGGCCTGCGGTCGGCCGCCACCAAGGGCTTTTTCGAGTGGTTCGCCACCCAGCAGGCGGATGTGCTGTGCGTGCAGGAGACCAAGGCGCAGGAGCATCAGCTGGCCGGGCCGGCGTTCCTGCCGGACGGCTACCGGGTCTGGTTCCGCGACGCCAGCACCAAGAAGGGCTACAGCGGCGTGGCCATCTACAGCAAGCGCGAGCCGGACGAGGTGCGGACCGCGCTGGGCTGGCCCGAGTTCGACGAGGAGGGCCGCTACATCGAGGCGCGCTTCGGCAACCTGAGCGTGGTGTCTTTCTACATTCCTTCCGGGTCCTCAGGCGAACTGCGCCAGGGCTACAAGTTCCAGGTCATGGACTGGCTGCGGCCGATCCTGGTGGAGTGGCTGCACAGCGGCCGCGACTACGTGCTGTGCGGCGACTGGAACATCGTGCGCTCGGCGCTGGACATCAAGAACTGGAAGTCGAACCAGAAGAACTCCGGCTGCCTGCCGGCCGAGCGCGACTGGCTCAACGGCCTGTGCGCCGACCGCGCCGAGGAGGCCGATGCGGCCAGCGGCCGCGGCTGGGTCGACGCCTACCGCGCGCTGCATCCGGACGGCCAGGACTACACCTGGTGGAGCAACCGCGGCGCGGCGCGCGCCAACGACGTCGGTTGGCGCATCGACTACCAGTTCGTCACCCCGACCCTGCGCGAGCGCCTGCAGGGCTGTTCGATCTATACCGCGCAGCGCTTCTCCGACCACGCGCCGTTCACGGTGGACTACCGCACGTGATCGGAGCACTGGGCGCTTGGTGGCGGTCGCTGGACGTATACGCCAACCCGCGGGTGCGGGCGATGCTGTTTCTGGGATTTTCCTCGGGCCTGCCGTTCGCATTGGTGCTGACCACGCTGTCGGCGCGTCTGCGCCAGGCCGGCATCGACCGGACCACCATCGGCTACTTCAGTCTGGTCGGGCTGGCGTACTCGTTGAAGTACTTCTGGTCGCCGATCGTGGACCGTCTGCCGATCCCGGTTCTCTCGCGACTTGGTCGGCGGCGTAGCTGGATGCTGGTTGCACAGATCGGCGTCGTTGCCGGCCTGGTCGCACTCGCGCTGGCCAATCCCGCGCTGGACGCGCGCGCGGTGGCTTTGCTTGCCGTCTGCACTGCTTTCGCCGCGGCAACCCAGGACATTGTCGTGGACGCCTATCGAATCGAGGCGGCTCAGGCCGATACGCAAGGCGCGATGGTCGCCGCCTATCAGGCTGGCTACCAGTTGGCGCTGATCTGTACCGGCGCCGGTGCCCTGACCTTGGCGGCAGAACTGGGCTGGAAGGCGTCCTACCTGATCATGGCGGTCTGCGGATTGGTCGGTCTTGTCACGACGCTCTGCATTGCCGAACCCATGACGGGCACCAGCGGTCCAATACGTCCGATCGAACCCATGGTGGAGGCGTTCCGAACGCGCGCGCAGCGTTGGCCGGCGTGGATCAGAGCGACGGTTGCTTGGTGCATCGGTGCCGTGATCTGCCCGTTCGTCGATTTCTTCGCGCGGATGGGCTGGAAGGTGGGCATCTTGTCCCTTTCCCTGGTGATCACCTACCGACTCAACTACACCACGATGGGCGTTGCGGCCAATACGTTCTATCTGGACATGGGGTTTACGCTGGAACAGATCGCATTGGTCTCCAAAGTCTATGGGATCCTCATGACGATCGTCGGCGCTTTTCTGGCAGGCATCCTGGTCCGTCGTTACGGCATAGCGCGGACGTTGCTGATGGGATTGGTCCTGCTTAGTGGCGCCAACCTGATCTACGCGCATATCGCCAGCATCCACCCTGGGATCGCCTGGCTGGCGACTGCGATCAGCGCCGACAACGTGGCCAACGGTATCGCCGGGACGGCCTTCATCGCTTACATGTCATCGCTGACCAGTCCGAACTACACGGCGACGCAATACGCTCTGTTCGGAACCCTGTGGAGCCTTCCCGCCAAGTCGATCGCCAGTCAATGGGGCAAGATCGTGGACGCCTGGGGCTATCCTCCGTTCTTTGTCTATACCGCTGCGATTGGCATCCTTGCGTTACCGATGATCATCTGGCTCATCTGGCGTGAGCCACGAATGAGGGGAGATGCCTGGCAGAAAACGCCCTGATCGCTGGGTTTCTCGGCCATAGCAGCTCGTGTATATGAGGCACGTATCCGCAATTGCCTCACAGCCATTGCCGTCCAGCGATTGAAAGGCCGTCCCCGGACGGGGATGATGGGCAACGGCGCACGCGTGCGCCGCCGCCAGGGAGTCCGCATGAGCGACCTTGTGTTGCGCGATATCGACCCGTTCCTGCTCGAACGCATCCGCCGCATCGCTGTCGCCCGCGGCTGGACCCAGCGCCAGGCAGTGCTGGCGCTGATCGAGCAGGGCCTGTTCTCCAGCGAGCATGACGTGCGCAGCGGGTTCGAGCACCGCGAGGTGGATGCGCTCTCGGAGGCGATCGCGGCCTTGCGCGCGCTGCCGGCCGGCAGCGGCTTCTGAATCCCGACGCCTCGCTTACGCGGGGTGGATCGCGCCGAGGATGCGCGGCCCGCGCGCGCCGCTGACCGACGGCAGGTTGCCCGGTAGCCCGGCCAGGGTCTGCCGGGCCAGCCAGGCGAAGCCCATCGCTTCGATGTAGTCCGGGTCCAGGCCCTGCGCCTGGGTCGACTGCACCTGCACCCCCGGCAGCAGCGCCTGCAGCCGCGCCAGCAACAGCGGGTTGTGCACGCCGCCGCCGCACACCAGCAACTGCCGGGTCGCCGGCTGCTGCGTCAGCAGCGCATCGGCGATGGTGGCCGCGGTCAGTTCCAGCAGCGTCGCCTGCACCGCGGCCGGCGCGGGCGCCGGGGTGTCCAGGCAGGCCTCCAGCCAGCGCAGGTGGAACTGCTCGCGCCCGGTGCTCTTGGGCGGCGGCAGCGCGAACCACGGATCGGCCAGCAGGCGCTGCAACAGGTCGGCGTCGACCGCGCCGCTGGCGGCGAACGCGCCGCCCGCATCGTAGGGCTGGTCGCGATGGCGCTGGCACCAGGCATCGAGCAGCGCGTTGGCCGGGCCGGTGTCGAACCCGCGCACCGCGCCGTGCGCCGGCAGCAAGGTCAGGTTGCCGATGCCGCCGAGGTTGAGCACGGCCCGGTCTTCGTGCGCCGCCCCGAGCATCGCCGCATGGAAGGCCGGCATCAGCGGTGCGCCATGGCCGCCGGCGGCGACGTCGCGGCGACGGAAGTCGCAGACCGTGGCGATGCCGGTCAGTTCGGCGATGCGGTTGCCGTCGCCGAGCTGCCAGGTGAAGGCGGGGTCGGCCAGCGGGCGATGGCGCACGGTCTGCCCGTGCGACCCGATCGCGCGCACCGCGGCCGGCGCCACCCCGGCGTCGTCGAGCAGGCGCAGCGCCGCCTCGGCGAAGGCGATCGCGACCTCTGCATCGAGCTGGCCCAGCGCGTCCAGCGAGGCGATGTCGCCGCCTTCGCCCAGCGCGATCAGCACCGCGCGCTGCTGCGGTGCCCACGCATAGGTGCGCCCCAGCTGCAGCTGCGGGTTGCCGTCGTGGTCGAAGCGCACCAGCGCGGCATCGATGCCGTCGGCGCTGGTGCCGGACATCAGGCCCAGGAACAGGGCGTCGTCGGGAACGGCGGAAGGAGAAGACATGCTAGGCACCAGGCGGCGGACGGCGCCGCAGCGTGTGCCAGGCGCCGCCGCCCGTCAATGCGCGGCGCGGCGGAACCGGCTGCCGGTGCTCAGCCGGCGTCGTGCGAGGCGGTGGCCTTGGACGAGGCGACGACCTTCTTCTTCTTCGCCCCCGGCTCGCCGGCATCGGCGTAGATCAGCTTCTCCACGCGCTGGATGCGCGCCAGCGCCGGCGAGGTCTGCGCACGGAACGCGGCCAGTTCGGCGCCGGCCAGCGGGGTCGGCGGCGGCATCGTCACCGAGGCCGGATTGCGCTGCACCCCGTCCACGCGGAATTCGTAGTGCAGGTGCGGACCGGTGGCCATGCCGGTCATGCCGACGTAGCCGATCACCGTGCCCTGGTTGATGCGCTGGCCGGCCTTGATGCCGCCGAAGCGCGACATGTGCCCGTACAGCGTGCTGTAGCCCTTGCCGTGATCCAGGATCACCACGTTGCCGTAGCCGCGCTGGGTGCCGACGAACTGCACCCGTGCATCGCCGGCGGCCATGATCGGGGTGCCGGTCGGCGCCGCGTAGTCGATGCCCTTGTGCATGCGCATGGTGCCCAGCACCGGGTGCTTGCGCGCGCCGAAGGTGGAGCTGATGCGGCTGTAGGACACCGGCATGCGGATGAAGCTCTTCTTCAGCGGCCGCCCGGTCACGTCGAAATATTCGGCCGGCTTGCCGCCGCGCTCGAAGCGGAAGCCGCTGTAGGTCTTGCCGCGCGTGGTGAAGGTCGCCGCCAGGATCTTGCTGGTGTCGATGCGCTCGCCTTCGCGCCAGGTCTCGTCCATGACCACGCTGAAGCGGTCGCCCGGTTGCAGGTCCTTGTCGAAGTCGATGTCGTACTTGAAGATCTCGTCGGTCATCGTCGCGATCGCCGACGGCGACAGCCCGGCCTTGCGTGCGGCCACGTACAGCGAGCTGGTGATCTCGCCGCTGGTGACCACGGTGCGTGTGCTGGTCTCGCGCTCGATCACCTTTTCCTTGATGTCGTCGTCCAGCAGCGACAGTTCCACCCGGTGGGTGGCATCGCGGTCGAAGCGCAGGGCGCGCAGGTCGCCCGTCGTCGCCAGGTCGAAGCCGATTTCCGCGCCCGGACGCAGCTTGGTCAGCGCGTCGTGCGTGCCCGGATGGTCCAGCACCCGCTGCATCACCGTGGCGGGGAGGCCGAGCTTCTCGAACACCGAGCCCAGGGTCTGCCCGGATTCGATCCGCACCACCTGCCAGTTGTCGGTGATCGCAGCCTGCTGTTGCTGGGCAAGCGAGATCGGCGGCAACGGCAGCGCCAGCGTCGCCTGCGTGGTCTGCAGCGGCACGTCGATGGCGTTGGAAAAGCCCGGGACGATCGTGGCGACCATTGCGCCGATGGTGGCGAACAGGCTGGCGTGGATCCAGTGGCGGCGCGTCCAGCGACCGGCGGGAAGATGTTCCTTCAACTTGCGATGCAGCGCAGTGTCGTGGAGAACGTGAAGGCGTTGCTGGAACCGCTGCCGGCGCGCGCGTTCCTGATCACTGTTGGGCATCAAGGCTTCCTCACGAGCCCGAAGCGCGAGCTCAAAACTCGGCTACCATAAACATCGTTCCACAGCGCGTCAAACCATTGAGCCGGCTCGAATTTTCACCTGGCTGCACGGTTAACTCGCTCTTAACGCCATTCACGTTTGTTGAAGCCACTCGCCGGAGTTCCTGTTTTGTCCACGATCGAAGAGTCCCTTGTCCTGATCGGCCGCGGTGCCGACGAAATCCTCAAGCGTGAAGAACTGGAGGCCCGCCTGCGCAGCGGCCGTCCGCTGCGGATCAAGGCCGGCTTCGATCCCACCGCGCCGGATCTGCACATCGGCCACACCGTGCTGTTGAACAAGATGCGCCAGTTCCAGGACCTGGGACACCAGGTGATCTTCCTGATCGGCGACTTCACCGGGATGATCGGCGACCCCACCGGCAAGAACGTCACCCGCAAGCCGCTGACCCGCGAGGACGTGCTGGCCAACGCCCGCACCTACGAGGAGCAGGTGTTCAAGGTGCTGGACCGGGAGCGCACCGAGGTCCGTTTCAACTCCGAATGGTTCGGGCAGATGAGTGCGGCCGACATGATTCGCCTGGCCGGCCAGCACACCGTGGCGCGCATGCTCGAGCGCGACGACTTCGCCAAGCGCTACGCGGCGCAGCAGTCCATCGCCATCCACGAGTTCCTGTACCCGCTGGTGCAGGGCTACGACTCGGTGGCGCTGAAGGCCGACGTCGAACTGGGCGGCACCGACCAGAAGTTCAACCTGCTGATGGGCCGCGGTCTGCAGGAGCACTACGGGCAGCCGGCGCAGATCGTGCTGACCATGCCGTTGCTGGAGGGCCTGGACGGGGTCAACAAGATGTCCAAGTCGCTGGGCAACTACATCGGCATCAGCGAGCCGGCGATCGACATCGTCACCAAGACCATGAAGATCGGCGACGAGCTGATGTGGCGCTGGATCGAACTGCTGTCCTTCGAGATCGGCGTGAACGAAGCGCAGGCGCTGCGCCAGCAGGTGCAGGCCGGCAGTCTGCATCCGCGCGAAGTGAAGTTGCGCCTGGCGCGCGAATTGACCACCCGCTTCCACGATGCCGCCGCCGCCGAGCAGGCCATCGTCGGCTGGCACGCCGTGGTAACCGGGCAGGGCGACACCAGCGCCTTGCCGCTGCAGCAGGTCGCCGTGCCGGCGGAAGGCCTGCGGATCGCCGCATTGCTGACCGCCGCGGGCCTGACCGCCAGCAACTCCGAGGCAAGCCGCAAGCTTAAGGAGCGGGCGGTGCGCGTGGCTGGCGAGGTGGTCGAGGATCCGCAACAGAGTTTCGCGCCTGGCTTCGAGGGCGTCCTGCAGGTCGGCAAGCGGACGTTCGCCCGGGTGCAACTGATCGCCGGGTGAGGCCGCACCCGGCCACTGCGGCTGATCCGCAGCGGCGGGAGGGCCGAGGAGATGCTGCGGCGTATGCTCTATATAGATAGAGAGCAGTCGATCTACAGCCGGTCCGGTCTATCAACAGAGTAATCGCTACTTCCCGGCAGTGGATGCTCCGGCGCGGCCGGACGACCGCCATCAGGCTCGCCGCGACGAGAGAGTGAAAAAAGTTTTCACACCCTCTTCCCAAGCGGGAGATTTGAGGCCATACTTTCCCTCCCCTGACGCAACGCCTTCACGGCAACGCGCCAAGGGCGTCAAAAACCTCTTCAAAAAGGTGTTGACGAAGTGAAAAAGTCGGCTAATATGGCCGGCTCGCTTCGAGG